>NZ_MVQM01000161.1:0-68865 GCF_002067195.1 Pelotomaculum sp. PtaB.Bin117
GACGACAGAATCAAGAAAGTATCGACTGCCCTGGTTAAGGTTTTAAAGGAAGCGGGAGTAAGTTTCGGCATTCTGGGCACAGAAGAAAAGTGCTGTGGCGACTCGGCACGGCGGCTGGGTAACGAGTACCTGTTCCAGAGTATGGCCGAGGAGAATATCGAAACCTTTAAGGGCTACGGGGTAAAGAAAATTATTACCGCCTGTCCGCACTGTTTTACGGTGATGAAAACCGACTACAAACAGATGGGCGCTGACTTTGAGATAATACACCATACCCAGTTGATTGATCAATTAATCAAAGCCGGTAAGATTAAGCCGGGCGCGCTGGGAGAACAATTAAAGGCGACCTACCATGATTCCTGTTATCTTGGGCGCTATAATGAAGAATACGACGCTCCCAGGAATATTATTGCCGCGGTAAAAGGTGTTTCCCTGGTGGAAATGACCCGGTCAAAACAAAAAGGCTTCTGTTGCGGCGCGGGCGGCGGGCGCATGTGGCTTGAAGAAGATATCGGCAAGCGGATCAACATAGCGCGTACAGAACAGGCTCTGGAACTGGATCCACAGGCTATTATCTGCAACTGCCCGTTTTGCCTGACCATGCTCGAAGACGGCTTGAAGGATAAGGAAGCCACTGATCGAGTTAAAGTATATGATGTTGCCGAACTAGTTGCGCGGATTTCTTCTTAGCGAGTCAATGAATATTGATTAACAAATAACGGGAGCCGGAAGTCAGAGACTAGATGCCGGAATAAGTGAAAGGTTCTTTCCGTATTCCCTTCTTGTTTCTGTTAATCCGGCTTCATTATTTTTGTCAGCCAAGCGCAAGATTACATTTCACCATACTTATTCCCGGGGCTTATTGTGGAACCTAAACGGTTATGTTATAGTAATAAGTCGGGAGTCGGAATGAGAGAACGGCTTGTCGTCTCGGATTATTCCGAATTCCGGCTCCTGAATTTTGAATACCTGAATAGTAGCATGTTATACACTATTCTGTTTTGAAAGGGAGTGTTCGGTGTGCTGGAAATGAAGAACCTGTCCTTGACACTTGAAGGTGATAAAGGTCCTGTGGAGATCCTTAAGGATATCAATATTGTTTTCAAAGACCGCTTGCTATATGTTTTTACCGGACCCAACGGAGGAGGGAAGTCATCCCTGGCCAAAGTAATCATGGGTATTTATAAACCAACAGCCGGTAAGATCCTGTTTAACGGTAAGGATATAACCGGGCTGGGAGTGACCGAGCGGGCTAGATTGGGTATAGGTTACGCGTTCCAGCAACCTCCCCGCTTTAAAGGCTTGACGGTTGGGGAACTGTTACAACTCGCGCTAGGAAAAGATAAAGCAATGAAAGAGTGCAGTCTGCTTTATGACGTGGGTCTTTGCCCGCAAGACTACCTGGAACGAGAGGTGGACATCAGTCTTTCCGGTGGTGAGCTTAAACGGATCGAAATTGCCAGCCTGCTGGCTAGAGAACTGAAGCTTGCTGTTTATGACGAGCCGGAAGCAGGTATAGATCTGTGGAGCTTTAGCAGGTTAACTGAAACGTTTCAAAATTACCACAGAATGCACGACACTACAATTGTGCTGATATCGCACCAGGAGAGAATATTAAGTCTCGCTGATGAAATTATCCTGGTGGCTGACGGTATGATCAAAGAACAAGGAAGTAGAGACGTTGTTTGGCCTTTGATTATGGAGGATGCCTGTTGTAACTGCCGTGACGCATGCAGCGAAGGGAATGAGGAAATTGTTCAATGCCATAGATAAGCATATGTTGCAGACTGTTGCAGGAATGCACGATATTCCCCGGGGAGCTTATAACATTCGTAAGAATGGAGTGGGAATCAGTCGCAATACCACGGCAAATATTGAGATTAAAACGAAAGAAGACAAGCCTGGAATTGATATTATAGTCAAACCGGGAACAAAAGACGAGAGTATCCATATACCGGTGATTTTGACAGCCGAGGGACTGGAGGACTTGGTATATAACACTTTCGATATTGGAGAGGGAGCGGATGTCCTGATTGTTGCCGGCTGCGGCATACATAATCCCGGGGATGCTAGCGCGCGGCACGATGGAATACATAATTTTATCGTTCGTAAGGGTGCGCGTGTTCGTTATGTGGAGAAACACTATGGTGAAGGAAATGGACAGGGCCAAAAAATACTCAATCCGAAGACTATCGTGGAAATGGAAGAATACGCTTATGCGGAGATGGAACTGGTGCAAATCAGTGGTGTTGACAACACAAAACGTGATACAGAGGCTCGTTTGCACAAAAACGCCCACCTGTTTATCACTGAGCGGATGCTTACGGATGGTGTTCAGTTAGCTGAGTCAAGAATACTCGTCGAGTTGGTGGGGCAGGATTCCTCTGTCAGGATCGTTTCCCGTTCGGTGGGCAGAGATAATTCCCGGCAAGTTTTTTACCCCCGCGTGGTTGGGTTAAACCGCTGCCGGGGTCATGTGCAATGTGACTCAATTATTATGCATCAGGCTCAGATTAGTTCCACACCTGAAATTGCTGCGAACCACGCGGAGGCTCAACTAATTCACGAGGCCGCCATCGGGAAGATTGCCGGTGAGCAGTTAATTAAACTTATGTCGATGGGGCTTTCAGAATCAGAAGCAGAAGAAACCATCCTAAAGGGATTTTTAAAATAATTCGTTCATGAACATTAAAGCAACGTCCCAACCCGTCGTGAGTTACTGGGTTTGCAAAATTAGAGCGGCGGGTTGTTTTTATTGGTGGAGTTTTATAGGACAATAGCCCATTTTTACCATTATCGGCCTGTTTTCTGGTTCATTGCTTTTGTTAATGTAATTTTTTGTTATAATAGTAAGGTAAGTTACTAATAATAAGTTACTAATAATATGGAGGTTTGCGATTATGCCGACCAAATTGAAACGGTTGCTATTATTTACAATAGTAGTTGCTTTTTTAGCCGGAATGGTGTTTATGGGCGGCTGTGATTTCCCCGGGAATTTTCTGCCGGCTAAACAGGGTAATCAGGTTGGTGAGCCGGTGAATGCTGATCCACTGCCAGGAACGGCTCCCGACGCTGTTGCTGATGTAGTTTCCAGTACCAGCCAGGCTGTTGTTAAGATTTCCACAAGAATGGTGAATGGTGAAGCTGGCGACCCTCTATTTAACGACCCATTCTTTCGCCAGTTTTTCGGCGTGCCTTATCGGCCCCAGCAGCAGGAAGAAGGCCTCGGCTCGGGGTTTATCATGTCTAAAGACGGTTTTATTTTGACAAATGAACACGTAATTGATGGTGCTAATGATATTGCTGTTACTGTCACCGGCTATGATCAGCCGCTGGCGGCTAATGTTGTCGGATCGGATTATAACCTGGATTTGGCTCTCTTGAAGATAAACGCTGATTCGGATCTGCCCTTTCTAAATATGGGTAATTCCGACCAGGTTAGGGTAGGCAACTGGGTAATCGCTATTGGAAACCCCTATGGATTAGACCATACTGTGACGACCGGGGTGATCAGCGCCAAAGGACGCCCGATTAATGTCGGCGACCGGCAATATGAAAACTTGCTTCAGACAGATGCTTCCATTAATCCGGGAAACAGCGGCGGGCCTTTGCTTAACCTCCGGGGTGAGGTAATTGGGATCAATACGGCCATTAGCGCTCAAGCTCAAGGAATTGGTTTTGCTATTCCCACGAGTACGGTGCAGCGTGTGCTTGAGGAATTGAAAAACAGTGAAAACAGCGCGGGTCCATGGGTTGGCGTTCAAGTGCGACCGGTGGATGAGGAGGCAGCTCGCTATCTTGGGCTGGCTGAGGCGGAAGGGGCTCTAGTGACAGGTGTGATTGCCGGCAGCCCGGCCCAAAAAGCCGGCCTAAAGCAATGGGATGTGATTGTCGAGTTTAACGAGGTCAAGATAAACAATGCGGATGAACTGGTCACGGCGATTAAGGCTACTCAAGTGGGAAATAAAGTGAAGGTTTTATTGGTACGCAATAGGCAGCTAAACTCTGTAAATATTTCAATAGCTGAAAAACCAAGGAACATTAAATAAGAATAGTACTCAGGAGTCAGGAGTCAGAATTAAAGAATTGTTTTATTGTCTCGAGATTTCTGAATTCTGACTCCTGAGTTCTGAATACTATGAGGGAAATGCAGGTTTCGTTTATGGTTGACTGGGACCGGATTTACAGACTGTTAGATGATATTACACCTCTTGCTGTGGACTGCGGCCGTCTTTGTGGATCAGCCTGTTGTTCCGAGTGGGAGCAGGGTGCGGGTATTTACCTTTTGCCCGGGGAAGAAAGCATGTTCAGCGGGTTTGATTAGGGAAAATATAGAGTTGAAGTCACGCCGGATTGATATTATGGAAAAAGATCCATGGAGAAAATTGTTGGGATTAAGTTAACTTAACTCAGTTATTCTTTTTTAAATGATCCTCTCGTTCCACGATTTTACTTTGAGGCGCGCGGGTATCAGGAATGCCGGCGGGCGGGTAACGACGCATCAATTCTTGCCTGGTCATTATTATATATTTGGGCGAGAGTTTTTTTCTGTATGTTTTGGAATTCTTCAAGCCGCCGGGATGAAAAAGGGTCAGCAGCAGATTTTCATACCAGCCTGTAAACATGCGGAAAAGGCCTGGTTTTAACTCATATGCTGTAAAACCAAGGCGCACCGTTCCTCGGTGCAGGAGGGTGATTCCCAATAATACCTTCGCTTTGCCGTACTGCTGATCATCCTGCATAAGTTTGGCCAGTTTAGGCAGACTGCGGCTTATTTCCCGCATGGCGATGATAGCGGTTCGTTCTGTCGAGGAGTTTTCACCAATTAAGCTCAATAAATGGTCGTTGTTGAGATGAATTTCAATATAATAATCTCCTCCTCTCAGCACAGAGCCGTCTTTCATCAGCCACTCCCGCCCGTGGTAACGGCGAAGCGCCAGCCGCCAGATAAACGATTTATTGTTTTCTATGTCTTTAATCCCGCTTAGCCGTCTGATTATCCAATCGATATGGCTCCATAAAAATAAAACTACTCTTTTGATGGTTGATCTGCTGTTTTTACCCGTCATGATCTCTTCCAAAGAAGCCACTCGCAAGCCGCGAAGTGTTATTTCCTCCAAGATTTGAGGCAAGGCGGCAATGACCCGGTCTGGTCCTCCCGGGGCGGCTCCTACGGAGTCGCTGTCATGAAATATCAGGATAACTCCGTCCCGGAGTTTGTTCAACACCCTGCGCGTTATGCTTTCCGGTGTGGCTCGCTTGGTCCAGTCCCAACTCATGTAAGTCCAGAGCACTACTTTTAGACCTCTGCTCCAGTAGTACCAGAGTGAAAACAGGTTATCGAGTCCCCACGTCGGGCGGAAATAAATTGGTTTTTTACCGGTGAGTTCTTCAATGACGCGATTTGTTTCCGCAATTTCGTTGATCGTGGCGCAAGGACCCAACAGCCAGGCAGCTTTGTGCCGGAAACCGTGGTTGCCGATTTCATGCCCGGCCGATACGATCTGTTTTATTAAATCAGGGTAAACTTTGGCCTTGGCGCCGGTAATAAAAAAACTGGCTTTTACTTGATAGCGGTTTAATATCTCCAGTATGCGCGGGGTGTAACGGGGGTCCGGCCCGTCATCAAAAGTAAGGACGACTCTACCTTTCCCTCTTGGGACGCGTGTAATCACATTAACCTGGCCGAAACGGGTCAGAATTGTCGGGACAACAGTATAAATAAGTAGAACTGTAAGTAATATTTTGAAAAAAAACGGTTCCACCAAAAACCCCTCTTGTTTGGCGCCGGAGCCGGAAAACGCTTCACGGTTCCGGTTAAGTCTTGGAGCTTGCCCAGAGTAAAATACGGCTACTTTGTAAATATTCTTTCCACCGGATAAAACAGATAGAAGCAGGACATGATGGCCAATAATGTTGTGCTGATGATGATGGGGGCTTGAATTCCCATATATTTTGCCACAACACCCCCCATTGCCGGACCGATGGCCACACCCATGCCTTCGATGGTGGAAAAGACGCCCCAGCCGGTAGCCTGTCTGTCTGGCGGGACCGCTTTAGACAGTAGGTTGTTCCAGGCGGGTAGAACCGCGGCATATGAAAATCCGATCAGGGCGGCCAGCAGGTATGCGTTAAAGGCATCCCTGACAACAGAAAACGCTGCCAGGGATAGCGCGCTGATGCCAAAACCGGCGCTTAAAATAAATTTAAGATTTACCCGGTCGGCCAAACGGCCCATCGGCAAGAATGACAGGGCTGCCGCCGCTCCGCCAATTAACAAAAGAATACCGTACTGGCTGGGTTCCAGTCCAATTTTATTTTGCGCGTACAGGGGAAGTAAGGGTAATAGCAACCCCCCTGTCAAGGTTTGGAGAAACATACCCGGCAAGAGAATCTTTTTAATTGCTTTATTCTGGAGCATTTTTAATAATTCTTTTTTAATAGAGTAGCCCTGACCGCTGCCGGTTTTGCTCTCCGCTCCCGGCAATAGTGTTGCAGATACAGCCAAAGCAAAGCCCCAAAGGAAAATCAACAACCAGAAAGCGATATTATAGTCCCGGGCAATAAAAAAGTTTATTACAACCGGGCCCCCACCGCCACCAACCAGCCAGATTGCGAAAATAATACCCATCCGGGTTGCCCGTTCTTTAAGCTGAACCGGCGCCACTTTACTGATCACGGCAAGCCATACAGGCGAGATACCCAATCCCAAGACAGCTGACCCGGCAAGCAGGAGAATGGCGGAAGGGTGAATTTTCATCAGCACCAAAGCTGCCAGTCCGACTAGCAGCCCGATTAGCATCGTTAAATGTCCCCGGCGGTCCAACTGCCAGCCGGCCGCACCCTTTGAAAGGGTTTCCGCCAGGTAGTGCGCGGATACGGCAAGGCCGGCCGCGGCTACTGAAATACCTAAATAATTAACCGCGTAAAGCGGGAGGAATGTAAGAAAGAATGCGCCCCGTGTAAATTCAATCAAGAGAAGCACCAGTAAGAGGCAATATTCTTTTGGGGAAAGAGAAATATTTTTTAAAACGCGCAAGAAATTACTCCTTTATAGAAAATACTAATAAAAATACAATCTTTTCTATTATACACTATAGGCGAATTATGAACAATTACTGTACAAAAGCTGTCAAACATAATAATCATGAAAAAGGGATTGATTGTTGAAGAGGTTGAATGTATAATCGATTTGCGAACGGTTCTAATTATCATATTGGCAATAATGATTATCATTATTGGAGGGGATGCTATTGACCCTGGACAATGTTAGAAAAGGCCAGTTAATTAGAATATCCAATATTCCTGATGAAGAGACCCGCATCAAAGCTATTCGTTTTGGCATTTCGGAGGGAGAAGTTGTCACCTGCCTTGAAGTGGTGCCGGCGGGTCCGGTGGTGGTATCTAAGAATAAACAGGAAATTGCTATCGGCCGGAGTTTGGCCAGCGCTATTTTGGTTGAGCCATGCTAATAGTTGAACAGACTAATTCATTATGACATTACTGTCGGGGGTGAGGAGGTATTGGCGGGCAGCGGGTTAAAAGCCGGCAACATGGTGAAAGGAAAAAAGATTGTTTTGGCCGGCAACCCGAATGTTGGCAAGTCAGCTCTCTTTAACATCCTCACCGGTCTATATGTGGATGTGTCGAATTATTCCGGGACCACTCTCGATATGGCCTGCGGCAGGTACAACGGCGACGTGATAATCGAAGCGCCGGGCGTTTATGGTTTATCCTCCATAAATGATGAGGAAAAGATCACCCGGGATATTATCCTGGCGGCGGACATCGTGGTAAACGTTATCAACTCGCTCCACCTGGACCGGGATTTATTTTTTACCCTGCAGATTATCGATATGGGCATTCCAATGGTTATTGCCTTGAACATGACGGATGAAGCCGTGCAGAGAGGACTTGGAATTAATATCCGTCTTCTTGAGGAATTGCTGGGAGTGCCTGTTGTATCTATTGCCGCTGTGCGTGGCATTGGCATTGACGAGTTAAAAAAAAAGATTTACACAGCCCGGCCGGGCCATGCTCATTTTCAGCCGATAGAAAAAATAAATAAAATGCTTCATAGAATGAACAGGAGAGAAGCACTGCTTGTCATTGAGGGGGACACTGAGCTCAGCGAGTGTTACGGAGTTAAACCCGGAACCGACCGAGAGGCTATTTACCGCGCCCGGCGGGAAAGGGTTAACCAGATTGTGGCGCAGGTAGTCAGAGAGATTAACAAAGATGCGGGCATTGCCGCCAGGTTGGGGAATTGGATGCTCCTTCCCGTAACCGGTTTTCCGCTTTTGGCCTTGACATTATGGGCTGTTTACAAACTGGTGGGAGTTTTCCTGGCCCAATCTGTGGTCGATTTCACCGGGGACGTAATGAACGGGTATTATGAGCCGGCGGTCAGGTCATTGCTGAGCGGTATTATGTCACCTGAGGGTGTTTTATATACAATTCTCGCCGGACAATACGGGGTGCTGACTTTAACTGTCACCTATCTAATTGGTCTATTGTTTCCGTTAGTGCTAGGAATTTTTTTTGTTCTTTCTATCTTGGAAGATTCGGGATACATGCCCCGCATTGCCACTTTGTTGGACCGCGCTTTGACCGGCATCGGCCTGAATGGACAGGCCGTGATCCCTCTGTTGCTGGGTTTCGGATGCGTAACTATGGCTTGTATAACAACAAGAATTCTTGGGTCCGACCGTGAACGCAGGATAGCCGTATTTTTACTGGCGCTTGGTATTCCCTGCTCGGCGCAGATAGCGATAATCACAGCTGTGCTTGCCGGTTCAGGCGCTTTATATATGCTTCTATACGTGCTTTTTATGCTGGGCATAGTATTGTGTGCCGGCACGTTGCTGAAGCGTTTTCTGCCCGGCAGGCCATTCCCTTTGTTGATTGAATTGCCGCCATTGCGTTTGCCGGGAGTGCAGAACGTTTGCCAAAAGGCATGGGGCAGATCATATCAGTTTATAAAAGAAGCTTTTCCCATTTTTGCCATGGGAACACTTTTATTGGGGATTTTTGATGCATATGGTTTTTTGCATGAATTGCAACGACTCCTGGCGCCAATAACCGTAAGCTGGTTACACCTGCCTGAAGATGTGGCGGATATCTTTATTATGGGTTTTATCAGAAAAGAATTTGGAGCGGCAGCCGTCTTGAACCTGCAGATGCTCCCTCTGCAAAAGTTTATTGTCATGCTTACTCTGTCGCTAACCGTGCCTTGTATAGCCTCAGCAATGGTAATTTTCAAGGAGCGTGGCTGGCGAGAGGGGTTGCTGATATGGGCCGTTGTTTTTATCCTGGCTTTTCTTATTGGCGGATTAGCGACGCGCCTGCTGGAAATCTGGTTGGCCTAAAATTTCTTCGCTTATTATAATTGACGTAATCTGCGCGATTGGTGGAGAGAGAAGTTAACTATATGCTATAATATAGCATTAGTTGTGCCATTATAAAGAGCTGGATTTATAATTTATTAACATAAACTTATTTAATAGATTACTTCTCAGGTGGATATAATGCATAAAAAAACTAGTCTATTGGCCTTTTTGACGATATTATTGATTATCTTTGCCGCTGATTCCGCGCTTGCCTCCACCAGTCCTGTTATTGTGGGTGGCGCGGCAATAATTATCGACAGCAATAACGGCCAGGTGCTATATGAGAAAAATTCGCACCAGCGCATGTATCCGGCCAGCACAACCAAGACTCTAACCGCGATAATAGCCTTGGAAAACAGCAAGCTGAGTGATCAGGTGAAAATATCAAGTGACGCGTGCAACATAGAAGGTTCGGCCATTGGTTTGCAAGAGGGCGAGAGCGTTTCCATGGAAGACTTGCTGTATGCGTTGATGTTGAATTCAGGGAATGATACGGCAATTGCCATTGCTCAATATATCGGTGGTTCAGTGAGCGGTTTTGTTGAAATGATGAATAAAAAAGCAGGGGAAATCGGCGCTTTGGACAGCCACTTTAATAATCCCCACGGGTTGCCTGACCTCAATCATTACAGCAGCGCTTATGACCTGGCTATTATCGGTCGTTATGCGATGAAGAATCCGGAATTCCGAAAAATTGTCTCGACCAAAACCCGGAATATCCATCGGGAAAATCCTGAAGCGCAGACATATCTTTTAAATCGCAACAACATGTTGTGGAATTATGAAGGTGCTATCGGTATTAAGACCGGTTATACAGACGCGGCCGGACAATGCCTGGTAACGGCCGCCAACAGGCAAAACCGGGAATTGATTACAGTGGTGTTGAATAGCGTCGGAACCAGTATCTGGGATGATACCAGAGTCCTCTTGGACTATGGTTTTGCTGAATTTAACTCGGTTTCAGTTATAAATGCGGCACAATACATCACGGACGCGCGGGTAAAATACGGAGCGCCAAACTCGGTGAATGTTTTTACCGACCAGTCGCTTAGTTATAATTTCCCAAAGGATAAACCAGTTGTAATTAGGCAAGAAGCAAGATTAATAGAGCAAATATCAGCGCCTATTAAGTCAGGCGATAAACTTGGTGAGCTGGTTTTTTTCTCCGGCGAGCGGGAAATCGGGCGTGTGGACCTGGTGAGTCGGCAGGATGTGGAGAAAAAGCGGTCTGCTTATTGGTGGCCGTGGCTTTCACTGATACTGTTAGTATTATTGTTGCGCTCAATAAACAAATTTAGATACAAATACCGGCGCCGTGATTTTGTCAATATGAGAAGACGCAAGTATTACTAAAAAAGGACTTGGGAGATTGCGTCAAACTAGGTTATGCATACCTGCAACAATGTCTTTTATTGACGGACGCGCGTGGATTGCTTATACTACAAGAAAAGCGTTACTGGCGGTGGTTTGATGAATGAGAAGGTTATTTCAGATATCGGGGAAAAGTTGAGAGAAAAGGAATGTAAGTTTACGTCACGGCGGGAGCACATACTAAAAGTCCTTTTAGAAAATAAAGGCAATCACCTTTGCGCCGAGGATATCTATAATCTGGTTAAGCAAAAAGCGCCGGATGTGGGAATCGCCACGGTATACCGTACATTGGAACTATTTCAGGAATTTGATATTATTAACAGCATGGATTTTGGGGATGGGCGCAGACGTTACGAGTTTGGCGGAGTGGAAGGTGTGAATCACCACCATCACCATCTCATATGCACCAAATGCGGCGCAATTATTGAAGTAAACGAGGACTTGCTGGAGGAGTTGGAAAACAGGGTCAGTAAACAGTATGATTTTAACGTAACCAACCACCAGTTAAAAATTTTTGGTATTTGCAAAAAATGTATCTGACTCATGCCACACAACGAGGTGGTATATTTTTTTAATGCAGAATCGTTTTATCATTAAGTAAGGAAGGACTTAACAAGTGCCGGTAGACTATCATCTGCATACGAAAATGTGCGGCCATGCCACGGGTGAGATTGAAGAATACTTTGCGTCTGCCCTAAGGCGGGGCTTGGTTGAGGTCGGCTTTTCAGACCACCTGCCGCTTTATTTCATGCCCCCGGATAAAATAATGCCCGGCTATGCCATGCTGGTGGACGAGATCCCCGCCTATGTCGGCGCAGTCAGGCGATTGCAGAAAAAGAGCGGGCCGGTGCGGGTAAGGCTGGGCGTAGAAGCTGATTTTGTCCCTGGTCATGAAAGCAAGCTGAGTAAGTTATTAAATTCCCAACCTTTCGATTACGTGATTGGATCGGTGCACTTTATTGACGGTTGGAGTTTCGATAATCAAGAAGAATTGGATAAATACAGCGAATGGGACATCTGGAAGTTATATGAAAAGTATTTTGGCCTTGTCCAGCAGGCGGCTTTAAGCGGCTTTTTCGATATCATGGCCCACCCCGATTTGATAAAAAAGTTTAATTTTATCCCTGCCAGAAGTTTAATCCCTCTTTATGAAGATACCGCGCGGGTTTTTCAGCGGGCTGGGGTGTGTGTCGAGGTCAACACGGCGGGGCTCAGGTATCCGGTGCGGGAGATTTATCCTTCCCGGGACTTTTTAAAGATCGCTTTCCGGTATGGACTGCCTGTTACCCTGGGTTCGGACGCCCATCACCCGGACCAGGTCGGCGCGGGTTTTGCGCAAGCGGTAGCTTTAATAAAAGAAGTCGGTTACGAGGAAATAACCTTGTTCGACCAGCGGAACAGAATTTCAAAAAAGATATATTAACAAAGATTGCTAGAAGTGAGCCTGGTGATAAAAGTTTTCACCAGGCTTTTTAATTTTATTTTAAAAAAAGGAATTTTCTCATTAATATAGAATTAATTGTGGTGGAAAGTGGTGATTAGTGGATCGTATTATTTGCCAGTGAGGTTCCCGTCATGTTTATGGGAGAGTACCAGCACATTATTGACGCCAAAGGAAGGCTTTTTATACCAGCCCGTCTCCGAGAAGGCCTGGGAGATCTTTTTGTCTTGACAAAAGGTCTGGATGGATGCCTTTTCGCTTATCCCTGCCAGGAATGGCAGGTTTTAGAGCAAAAGCTGAAGTCGCTCCCCTTTACCAGGAGAGATGCCCGGGCCTTTGTTCGGTTTTTTTTCTCCGGAGCGACGGAGTGTGAGGTGGATAAACAGGGAAGAATATTAATACCGGGTAACTTGCGCGAATACTCCAAACTGGAAAAAGACGCTGTGGTAATTGGTGTTTCCACCCGGGTGGAAATCTGGTCTGCTCATGAATGGGAAAATTATAAAACAAAGGCCGCTTCTTCTTATGAGGATATAGCTGAGAAGATTATTGATATTGATTTAGAGCTGTAAGAAACGACAGGATTCAACAATTTAATATCCTGAAGTCGAAAAACATGGTAATATAAGCACAATGGAGTAGTGTTATGAATTTTGCTCACGTTCCGGTGATGCTGGTTGAGGCTGTCACTGGTCTAAGCATAAAGCGGAATGGAATTTATGTTGATTGCACGCTTGGTGGCGCGGGGCATAGTGAGTCCATCTTGGAACAGAACGGCCCACGCGGGCGGTTGATCGCATTTGATCAGGATCCGGAGGCCATCGCGTATGCCAGGGTAAAGTTGGCGCCGTACCATGGCAGGGTAGAATTTGTGCAGGCAAACTTTAAAGAGCTTGCGGTTAAATTGAATCAATTAAATATTGACTGTGTGGACGGGGTCTTATTTGATCTTGGCGCTTCTTCACATCAGTTTGACGACCCGGCCAGAGGTTTCAGCTATCTGAATAACGCTCCTTTAGATATGAGGATGAACCCTGAGCAAGAAATAACTGCCAGGACACTTGTTAATGAATTGTCGGTAAAAGAGCTGGCCTGGCTCATTAAAGAATATGGCGAAGAGCGCTGGGCATCCAGGATAGCTGAGTTTATCCAGGTGGAAAGAAGCCGCCGGCCGCTCGAAACAACCGGCCAGCTGGTTGAAGTGATTAAGAAAGCTATTCCAGCCCGCGCCAGGCGGAGTGGTCCGCACCCTGCTAAACGCACCTTTCAGGCGTTGCGTATAGCGGTTAACAATGAACTTGAGGTTTTAACGGAAGCTGTGTGTTCTGCCATACATGTTCTCGGTAACGAAGGAAGAATTTGCGTTATTTCTTTTCACTCATTAGAGGACCGTATTATCAAAGACTTATTTCGAGAACATGCGTCACCTTGTTCTTGTCCGAAAGAATTACCGGTATGCGTTTGCGGTAAAAAGAAGGTTCTGAATATTATTACGGCAAAGCCATTGGTGCCCGGGCCCGCTGAGTTGGAATTTAATCCCAGGTCTAGAAGCGCCAGGCTCAGGATAGCGGAAAAGGTATTGAATTAGCAGTGGTGAATAAGAGAATGGTCTATTCTCAATTCTTATGGAATATTATACCTGAACGTGTGTTCTGTGGTTCTATTCTTCGGGAGGGTTGAATAAGATTGATTGTAGCCCAGGAGAAGAAAGGCAACTGTGGTTTTTTTGATGAAACGTTCCAGCCGAGAAAAACACGCAGGCGCAAGGCGGTTTTCAAAAGTGAGAAACTTGTGCTTACGGGGTTCGTTATGGCGATTTTTTTAGTTGGTGTGTTTATTACTTATTATTGTTCCCAGTTATTTACCCTCGGTTACCAAATAAACCGGCTAAATAAAGAACTGAGCGTCCTCCGTGTGGAAAACCATGGTTTGGAAAAGGATATTCAGCAACTGGTAAGTATAGATAATATTGAATATCTGGCAATTCATAAGCTTAATATGGTTAAGCCGGATGCTGATAATTTTATGGTGATTACTGTTGCCGACACGGCCCCGCAGGAATCAACAACCCAGTCAAAAGTACAGCCTGATCAACCGGCCGCCGTATCCAGGGGTGAAAAAGAAAAAAGCCGCTTGATAGAAACTTTTGCTGAATTGGTAAACCGGTTTGATAATAAGAGCGGTTAGAGCGGGTTGAGGGTTGCGGTTTTTGGGAGGAGGCAAATGCAGACAACAAACATAATGATTCGAAAGAGAATAACCGTACTGTTTCTGACAGCCGCAGCTGTTTTCTTGTTTTTGGTTTTGCGTTTAGGCTGGCTTCAGCTTGTCGAAGGGGACAGGCTGAGAGCGGAAGCTCTGGGCATTCGTACCCGGGACGTGCCGGTGGAGGCCAAGCGGGGAGCGATACTTGACCGGAACGGCAATGAGTTGGTTTCAAGTGTCAGTGTGGATTCCGCATATGCATTCCCTCCCCAGGTTCCTGATAAACGGGAAAACGCGGATAGGATTGCCGGCGCCTTGGGAATGGATAAGGAAGACGTGTATAAAAAGCTCACTCAAAATGTGGGCTTTGTCTGGCTAAAGAGACGAATTGACTACGAATCCTCCCAAAAACTAAAGGCGCTAAAAATAGATGGTGTCGAACTGGTGGAAGAAAACAAGCGTTTTTACCGTCAGGACAATCTGGCCGCCCACTTGCTCGGATTTGTCGGTGATGACAACCAGGGCCTGACTGGGTTTGAAAGTGCTTATGATAAGGAATTGACAGGAATTCCAGGTCGTATCGTTATTGAAAAAGATGCCGTGGGAAGAAGCATTCCTGAAGCGGTGCACAAGTACGTACCACCCGTGCCCGGCAACAATCTGGTGCTGACAATTGATCAGACCATTCAGTTTTTTGTTGAAAGAGAGCTGGATAAGATTACAGAGTCCTACCATCCGAAGTTGGCTGTCATGATCGTAATGAATCCCAAAACGGGGGAAATCCTTGCCATGGGGAACCGGCCGACATTTAATCCGGCTGAGTGGCAGCGTTATCCTCAGTCTGTATGGGACCATAACCCGTCCGTCTGTTATAATTATGAACCCGGTTCAACTTTTAAAATCATTACAGCCGCTTCCGCTTTGGAAGAAGGCGCGGTGAGGCCGAGCGACACATTTAATGACCCCGGCTTTATCAAAGTCGCGGACCGGACAATCCGGTGCTGGTATGACGGCGGACACGGTTTGCAAACCTTTGAAGAAGTATGCCAGAATTCATGCAACCCCGGTTTTATTACAGTGGGTTTGAGGTTGGGCAAGGATAAATTTTATAAATATATCAATGCTTTTGGTCTGGACCAGAAGACAGGGATCAGCTTGCCCGGCGAGGAAGTAGGCCTGCAAATTCCTCTTGATGAAGTTACTGACTTAAATATTGCCACAATGTCCATCGGCCAGTCTATTGCTGTTACGCCAATCCAACTGATCTGCGCCGCTTCCGCGGTGGCCAACGGAGGAGTTTTGCTTAAACCGAGACTGGTTAAGGCGATTACCGACCCTGAAGGAAAGGTGCTGCAGGAGTTTAATACTGAACCGGTTCGCCAGGTAATTTCAAAAGACAGCGCTCAAACCTTGATGCGGCTGCTTACTAACGTGGTTCAGAAGGGAACAGGTCGAAATGCCTTTGTCGACGGGTATGGCGCGGCGGGTAAAACCGGTACCGCCCAGGTGGTTGAGCAGGGAAGGTATGTTGACGGCAAGTATGTGGCATCGTTTATGGGTTTTGCACCGGCGGACGACCCGGAAATTGCTACTTTGGTGATGGTAGCTGAACCCAACGGACCAAGCTATTTTGGCAGTCAGGTCGCGGCGCCGGCCTTTAAGGCGGTAGCGTTGGACACTCTGCACTACCTGAAGGTTCCGGAAAGGACTATAGAAAAACCGAAGGACCCCTTTATGTTTGAAGAACCCAAGTCGAGAATCATTGTCCCTAATGTGGTGAATTATCCGGTGGAAGCCGCCCAAAGGGTGCTGAAAAACGCCGGTCTAGTAGTTCAGACAAGAGGCCAGGGCGGTATTGTAAGCAGTCAGGTTCCCAAAGGTGGTGTTGATGTTTTGAGCGGCGCCACCGTCATTCTCGAATTGCAGGAAGCCAGCACATCCAATGAAGTTGCCGTACCTGACTTAAAAGGACTGACCATTAAAGAAGCAGGAAGCTTGCTTGAGAATCTGGGACTTGTTTTAAGCCCGGCAGGCACTGGAGTGGCTATCGGGCAGCAAGCGCCACCCGGATCAAAAGTTGCTAGAGGTTCGACTATTAATGTTGAATTCAGTGAAAGCTTTGTGCAAACCTTGCATGATTAAGAATATCAATAGATGTCAATAATGGAAATACTATGAAATATTGAGTAGAACAATCCCGAATGGGAGGATTTTTAATTGCTTTTGAAAAAACTGCTTGAAGCAGTAAATATCCAAGCTGCCGGCGGCAATCATGATGTCCGGCTTAAAGGGATAACTTATGACTCACGCAAGGTATGCCCGGGTTTTCTTTTCGTTTCCATAAAAGGGTTTAAATCTGACGGGCATGATTATGTGGGGCAAGCGGTAAAACAAGGTGCCGTAGCGGTGGTAATGGAGCGTAAGGTTGAATTGCCGCCGGATATAGCATGGGCTGTTGTTCAAGATACAAGGCATGCTTTGGCAGTACTGTCAGCGCGGTTTTATGGCGATCCTGCCAAAGAATTAAAGATGATTGGTGTAACGGGTACTAACGGCAAAACCACGACAGCCAGCTTAATCTCGGCAATCTTGGGCCTTTCCGGGGCAAAAGTGGGATTGATCGGCACTATTCATAACAGAATTGGCACCCAGGTTATACCTGGCAATAATACTACCCCGGAATCAACTGATTTGCAGGCATTGCTAAGAAGGATGGTCAGGGAAGGGGTGGGCGCCTGTGTTATGGAAGTTTCTTCTCATGCTTTGGCGCTAAACCGGGTGGACGGTTGCGAGTTTGACATGGCGGTTTTTACCAACCTCACCCAGGATCACCTGGATTTTCACCAGAGCATGGGTCAATATTTGGAAGAAAAATTAAAGCTGTTCAAGAACCTGAAGGTACCCGGCGACAAAAGCACAATAAAACACGCTGTAATTAACGCGGATGATCCGGCTGCGGAGCGCTTTGCACAAGCTGCCGGTGGCTTGGTCCACACCTTCGGGATCAAGAACACGGCGGATGTTTACGCCACGAATGTTAATATAAATACCCGGGGCGTTAATTTTCAAATAGATGGGAAGCTGGGTCGCTGTCAATTAAATCTATGTTTAACCGGCCTGTTTAACGTGTATAATGCGCTGGGTGCTTTTACCGCCGCGGCGGCTTTGGGCGTACCGCACGAGATTATCAAAAGTGCCCTGGAGAACATACAGGGAATACCGGGCCGTTTTGAAAAGGTCGACGCGGGTCAGGATTTTACAGTAATTGTTGATTATGCCCATACTCCGGACGGCCTTGAAAATATCCTGAAAACAGCCCGCCAGTTAACCCAGGGGCGTTTAATCACAGTTTATGGCTGCGGAGGAGATCGTGATCGTGGGAAACGTCCGGTAATGGGAAGCATAACTGCAAAATACAGTGATTTTCAAATTATTACTGCGGATAATCCGCGTACAGAAAGTCCGGCGAAGATTATCCAGGACATCATTGAAGGGGTGCGGCCGCTGGCTCCAAAGGAGAATTATCTGGTGGAACAGGACCGGCGCAAGGCTATCGGCCTGGCAATAAGTATGGCGCGCAAGGGCGATGTAGTAATTATCGCCGGTAAAGGTCATGAAGATTACCAAATAATCGGTACGGAAAAGTTTCCCTTTGAAGACCGCCGGGAAGCAGCTTCAGCAATTAAAAATTACTTGGAGTTAAGGAACGGTTAGATCCTGAAAAAGCGAGTGCGTGGAGTTGCTAAAAAGGATGATTTGTAAACAAATAAACGGGGGTTAGTATGAAAGCAACCACCTTGGTAGAAATAGCTAAAGCCATCGGCGGCGAAATTATCCAGGGTGATTCCGGCGTTGTATTCAGCCAGGTTTCCACCGATAGCCGTAAAATAGAACCCGGCAGCCTTTTTTTAGCCTTGAGGGGAAAAAAATACGACGCCCATCAGTTCCTGGACCTGGCAGTCGCGGCTGGCGCGGGAGGCTTGGTGGTTGACCGGGCGGTAAAGGTAACTGCCGGTCTTCCTGTAATAAAAGTATTTGATACGCTGGCCGCCCTGCAGGCACTTGCGGCATTGAACAGGGACCGGTGCGGGATACCGCTGATCGCAGTGACCGGCAGTAACGGGAAAACTACGACAAAAGATATGATCGCGTCTGTTCTGGGTAGGCGTTTACGCACCGTAAAAACCATGGGTAATTATAATAACGAGATTGGCCTGCCGCTTACGCTTTTACATATAGATGAAAGCTCAGAGGTCGCGGTGGTGGAAATGGGTATGCGGGGACCGGGAGAGATAAATACTTTGTGCCGTATCGCCAGGCCTACCGGCGCGGTGATTACCAATATCGGAGAGGCCCACTTGGAGTTGCTGGGAACGGTGAGCAACATTGCCGCGGCCAAGGGAGAAATACTGGAAAACATTCCAGCCGACGGGTTTGCCGTATTAAATGCCGACAGCCCGTTTATTCGGAGGGAGGCCGGGCGTTGCCGCGGGAAGGTAATCTTTTTCGGTACCGATAAAGAATGTGAAATAATGGTTAAAGATGTCAGAGCGGAAAAGGGAGGCAACCAGTTTACCGCAAAAATATCCGGGCGCGAGTGGGGATTTTCTCTGTCCCTGCCGGGGCGGCACAATGTGCTGAATGCGCTTGCCGCGATTGCAGTGGGAAGGGAATTTGGTTTTTCTATCGAAGAAATAGCTGAGGGACTTAACACAGTGACTTTATCGGACATGCGCCTGGAAATTATCGAAGCGGCTGATGTGAAAATTATTAACGATGCATATAACGCCAGCCCGGCTTCAACCGGGGCAGCCCTTCGGGTACTGAAAGAAGTATCCGGAGGCAGATGTACAGTGGCTGTGCTCGGCAATATGCTGGAACTGGGTCCCCGGGCGGTGGAAGGACACGTTGAAGTTGGTTCAATAGCGGCTGACCTGGGGGTGGACTCTTTGGTGGTGGTTGGCGATCTCGCTTCAGGTATAGCTGAAGGGGCTGTGAGATCCGGCATGCCGGCTGGTAAGATCCACAGCTGTGCGAATAATCAAGAGGCGATAACGGTATTAAACAGCATTCTCAGGAAAGGGGACGTTGTCCTGGTTAAAGGTTCCAGAGCTATGCATATGGAGCAGATCGTCGCGTCGATTTCCGGGGCAAAGCCCGCGCATGAGTATAGTAGGAGGCTTTCATGCAAGGATTATGGATGGCATTCGCTGCCTCGCTGTTAACGACATTATTAGTGGGTCCCCTGGCAATACCTGTTTTAAGAAAGCTAAAGTTCGGCCAGAACATTCGCGCGGAAGGACCTTCCCGGCATCAACAAAAAGCGGGTACCCCCACCATGGGTGGGGTGATATTTTTGGCAGGCGTGTCTGTAGCGGTGTTGTTAGTCGCTCAAGGGGCGCGGGATAGTATCATCGTACTCGTTGTATCCTTGGGGTTCGGTTTGATCGGGTTTCTTGACGACTATATCAAGGTTGTGCTGAAAAGGTCGCTGGGCTTGAGAGCACGGGAGAAACTGCTCGGGCAGGGGCTTCTTGCGGCCGGGTTGGCCTATTGGGTAGTATTTTTATCAGATAGGGGCACCAGCTTGTCTCTGCCGTTTTCATATCTGATAGTTAATGGAGGTGCAAGCCTGGATTTGGGGTGGTGGCTGTTCCTGGCATTTACCGTTCTGGTTGTTGTCGGGATGGCCAACGCTGTCAATCTTACCGATGGGCTGGACGGTCTGGCCGCCGGTGTAAGCTTGCTGGTTGCGCTGGGTATGATGGTTATTGCTTTATTGATGGACAACACCGGGGTTGCCCTGAGCCTGGCGGCATTGGCGGGGGGTTGTCTGGGTTTTCTTTATTTCAACCGCCACCCGGCCAGGGTGTTTATGGGTGACACCGGCTCCCTGGCTTTGGGAGGAGGGCTGGGCGCCGCTGCGGTAATAACCAGGAGTGAGCTATTCTTATTAATAATCGGCGGTATCTTTATTATTGAAACACTTTCCGTGGTCATCCAGGTGATATCCTTTCAAACCAGGGGTAAACGTATTTTTCGCATGAGCCCTTTACATCACCATTTTGAATTGGGCGGATGGGGAGAGAACCAAGTGGTGCTCACCTTTTGGACGGCTACCATAGTTTTTAGTATGATTGGGCTTGCCGGGTTTTACCACCTGGGTAGGTAAAGTGTTAAGGAAAGGTGACACACCTCTCTTTAAAGCCTGACTTTGGGGTCGGAGGAATGTCCCCAATAATATGACTTTGGGGTCGGAGGAATGTCCCCAACGAATGGAATTGCCTTCGGGCTGCGGTGGCGGTAGAATCCCCCACCGCAGCCCCGAAGTTTAGCGGAAGCTAAACGAGTTCACTCAGCTTTTGAAAGGCGGGCATCAATGGAACTTAAGGATAAAAAAGCGCTTGTTGTTGGCGCCGGCAAGAGCGGATTGGCTGTTTCACGATTTCTTTTGAAAAAAGGCGCTGTTGTTGTTTTAACGGATGCCAGCAATCCGGTGGATCAGGATAATCAGTTGGCGGAGTTGGCTGCTGAAGGGGTTGAGCTTTCTCTCGGCAGATACCCGGAGGTGCGCAAGGGTAGTTTTGATCTGGTGGTTATGAGTCCCGGAGTTCCTCTTACTGTCGAGCCGGCCTTGTCTGCCATGAACAATGGAATAACTGTCACCGGAGAGCTGGAGCTGGCTTACCATTTTACCGCGGCGCCTATTGTGGCTATTACCGGGACGAATGGCAAAACCACTACAACCGCCTTGCTTGGCTCTATTTTTCAGGATGCCGGCATATCCACGCTGGTAGGCGGCAATATCGGCCTTCCGTTAGTAACTGAAGTAGAGAAATACTGTTCTAGAGATGTCGTTGTAGCCGAGGTATCGAGTTTTCAGCTGGAAACTACCAGAGCCTTCAAGCCGAAGGTAGGTGTGGTCTTGAATATCACGCCTGACCATCTGGACCGTCATGGCAATATGGACAATTACATCGCGGCCAAGGCCAGGATATTTACCAACCAGAAACCTGGTGACTTTATTGTGCTGAATTATGATGATCCGCTGACCGCTGCGCTGGGGAATAAATCACGCGGCGATACTGTTTATTTTAGCCGGCGTGTGGAATTGGCGAAAGGCGTCTTTGTCAGTGAGGGAAAAATCGCGGCCAGCCTTGACGGGCAAGCTGAGATTATTTGCGGCGTTGATGATTTAAAGATGCCCGGCGCGCACAACTTGGAAAACGCTCTCGCGGCAGTTGCGGCCGCCAAGGTGATGGGAGTGAACAGCGCATCGCTGGCCTCCACCTTGAAAAATTTCAAGGGAGTATCTCACCGGTTGGAATTTGTGGCTGAAATTAATGGTGTAAGGTACGTTAACGACTCCAAGGGGACCAACCCGGATGCATCAATTAAAGCGCTTGAAGCTTATGACAAACCCATCGTGTTGATTGCCGGCGGAAAAAATAAAGGTAGCGACTTTAATGAACTTGCTGAAAAAATCAAGGAAAAAGTCAGGGTATTGGTGGTCCTGGGGCAGAGTGCCGGATTAATTGCCGACGCCGCCAGAACAAGAAAATTTGAAAATATCCTGGCCGCGGCGGGTTTTAAGGAGGCCGTGATGATGGCCAGTCAAGCCGCCCGGCCCGGAGATATAGTTTTATTATCCCCGGCGTGCGCCAGTTGGGATATGTTCAATAATTTTGAAGAGCGTGGAGATTTATTTAAAGAAATAGTTTTTAGTCTTAAGAATCATTAGGAGTAATATTGACTAAAGGGGGGGTAGCCTAAAGCCATGCAGCAAAAAAAGAAGTCTCCTGATTTTGTTCTATTCTTAACGGTAATGAGTTTATTAAGCATTGGCGTTGTCATGGTTTTCAGCGCTAGCGAGTACAGCACCCTGGTCAAATACAATGACAGCTTTTACTTTTTTAAACGACAGTTAATATGGGCGCTGCTCGGATTGATTGCCATGCGTTTGGCAATGAAGTACAATTATTGGCAGCTTAAACATTATATTTTACCGATCTTAATAATTGCTTTACTGCTGCTTGTGTTGGTTTTTATCCCCGGCATCGGCAAGGAGGTAAACGGGGCACGGCGCTGGATTGCCGTTGGCCCGACACCTTTCGCGCCCGCTGAACTTGTCAAGCTCTGTATGATTATTTTTACCGCGTACGGTTTGGCCAGGCAAAAAGACAAGATCAAAACTTTCTCGAAAGGCGTATTGCCTTACCTGCTGTTAATGTCCTTTGCGGCTCTCCTGATTTTAATCCAGCCGGACCTGGGAACAGCTGTGTCCCTGGCCGGAATAGTAATAGTAATGATTTTCGCCGCGGGCGCCAGGCTGACCCATCTTGGCAGCATTATAGCAACCGGCCTAGTGGCGGTGGGTTTTGCTATTATGATGGAACCTTACCGGTTGCAGCGCTTAATGGCCTTCATGGACCCCTGGTCCGATTCTCAGGGTGACGGATTTCAAATCGTCCAGGGCTTATACGCTATCGGCTCCGGCGGCTTATTTGGGTTGGGCTTGGGGCAAAGTAAGCAAAAGTTTCTTTATCTGCCCGAAAACCACACCGACTTTATTTTTGCCATCATCGGTGAGGAGTTAGGTTTTATCGGAGCTTCACTGGTAATCTTGCTTTTTGCCATTTTTATCTGGAGAGGTCTAAAGATAGCGATCACATCGACTGACCCGTTCGCCAGCTTATTGGCGACCGGTATAACCGCATGGGTGGGTATCCAGTCAATAATCAATATTGGCGTGGTAACCGGATCCTTGCCGGTAACAGGTATACCTTTACCTTTCATCAGCTTTGGCGGCACATCTCTGCTTTTTACCATGATTGGAGTGGGTATATTGCTAAATATTTCTCAATATACCGCCGCCCGTTAAGGAGTGAGGTGTTTGCGTTTTGTGGTGTCCGGCGGGGGGACTGGAGGACATATATACCCTGCCCTGGCTATAGCCCGGGGTCTGAAAGAAAAATATCCCGGTGCGGAAGTGCTTTATGTCGGAACAACGAAGGGTATGGAAACGGATATTGTTCGCAAAGAAAATTTTCCGTTCGAGGGTATTGTAGCGTCTGGATTAGAACGGAGGTTATCTCTCCATAACTTATTGGCGTTATGGCAAGCCGGACGAGGATTTTTCCAGGCAGCCGGGATTATCCGGCGGTGGCGGCCGGTGGCGGTGATCGGGACGGGTGGTTATGTTTGCGGTCCCGTGGTGCTGGCAGCCGCTCTAAGCAAGGTTCCTACTTTGATCCATGAACAAAACGCATTTCCCGGTATTACCAACAGGATTCTATCGCGTTTTGCCGGGCTGGTGGCCGTGACTTTCACAGACTCAATGGAATATTTCCCAAGCCGGGATAAGGTTAGGCTGACCGGTTTGCCTGTGCGGCCGGAAATCTTGACGGCTGACCGGAAGACCGCCTTGAAGAAATTGGGTTTAAGCCATGAGTGCTTTTTATTATTGTCTTTTGGGGGTAGCAGGGGAGCCCGTGCCATTAATGAGGCGATGGTTTCAGTAATTAAAAAGTTTGCGGATGATCCGCGGCTAAGCATCATTCATGTGACCGGTACGTTAGGGCACCAAGACTTTATCAATAACATCGCCGCTTGCGGTATAGATTTGGACAAAATTGGGAATGTTACCATCATGCCTTATCTTTATAACATGCAGGATGCCCTGGCGGCGGCAAATTTGGTTGTCAGCCGGGCGGGTGCGGCCACCCTGGCTGAATTAACGGCCATGGGCATCCCTGCGATTCTGATTCCGTACCCCTACGCCGCGGAAAATCACCAGGAGTTTAACGCCCGCGCTCTTGAAAAAGAGCAGGCGGCGATTGTAGTGCTGGATCGCGAGTTGAACGGGGAAGTGTTATGTAACAAAGTAGCTGAAATGCTTGACAACCGAAACAAATTATCGGCCATGAGTGCTGCCAGTAAAAGGCTTGGCAGAAGACATGCGCTCAAAGATATAATAGAATGTGTGGATGAGTTAATTAAAACAAGAAAAAATTAGCCAGCTTTTGACATAAAGCGATCAGTAATATAAAATATGGTAATGAGTTTAAGTTATTGGTCTACATTCAGTGGACAAGTCTTAATATGAGTAATGTAACACTTTTTTGAAATATGCATAGTATATTCTATATTTCAGGCAGAAATATTTGATTGGTTTCTGTTAAGGTTAAGGAGATGATAAATACTTAACAAAAATTAATAAGACATATAAATTTATATGGTAAATTTATTTATTGTGGTTAATTATGGTTGATTATTTGCTGGCCTTGTTTGGTATATGCTGGAATAATGTTTTATATTTAGTGCAAGAATGACGCTTAAATAATATTAGAAAGGTAGATGTGATTAGTGCAAAAAAAACAGCATGTTCATTTTATCGGAATCGGTGGCTCCGGTATGAACGGTATAGCCGGGATTATGTTGGGGCTAGGTTATAAGGTAACAGGTTCGGACCTGAAAACCACAGCCGTAACCGAAAGGCTGGAAGCCCTTGGGGTGACCTGTTATGCCGGGCATGCTGAGGAAAACTTGGGAGATGCTGATTTAGTTGTGGCCTCTACGGCTATTCCTGCCACAAATGTAGAATTGGTTGCGGCAAAGAACAAAGGCCTGCCGATCATTCACCGGGGCGAGATGCTGGCAATGCTGATGGATAGACAGAAGGGCATAGCTATAGCTGGGGCTCACGGAAAAACTACAACTACTTCGATGCTTTCCCTGGTATCTGAAAAGAATTATCTTGATCCCACCATAATCATCGGAGGTGAATTGACAGATATCGGGGGGAACGCCAAACTTGGCACCGGCGAATATCTAATTGCGGAAGCGGATGAAAGTGACGGCTCGTTTCTAAAATTGAATCCCTTTATCGAAATAATTACTAACATAGAAGACGATCACTTGGATTATTATAAAAACATTGAAAACATAGTGGCCGCTTTCCGGAAATTTATGGCCAAGGTACCGTACGACGGCCTGTTGATAGCCTGTCTGGACAACGCCAGAATAAGAGAGCTATTGGATGAATATGACCGCCCATACCAGACTTATGCCATTGAACGGCATGACGCGGATTATACCATGCAAAATCTCCGGCTTGATAATGATACCACGGCGGGTGACGTTTATTATCAGGGTGATTTTTTAGGCTGTCTTGAATTAACCGTGCCCGGAAGGCATAATCTTTCTAACGCCCTGGCAACGGTTGTGGCCGGCCGGTTTATTGGGCTTTCTTTCGAGGGCATCGCGGCGGCTTTAAAAAAATTTAAAGGCGCCGGGCGTAGATTTCAGTGTATGGGCGAAGTAAAAGGGATAAAAGTTGTCGATGATTACGCGCACCATCCTTCTGAGATAAAAGCTACATTGAACGCAGCGCGCCAGATGAAAAACGGTCGTGTCGTCGGGGTCTTTCAACCGCACCGTTACACGAGAACTTCACTCCTTGGCGAACGCTTCGGGACGGCGTTCAGCGATGCGGATATTATTATTATCAGCGACATATACAGTGCCGGTGAACAGCCCATAAACGGTGTAAGCGCGAAAAATATTGTCTCCGCGATTGAGAAAAATGAACATCGCGAGGTAATCTATTTGCCTACCAGACAAGAGATAGTAAATTATCTGGTTGAAACAGTGCGCCCCGGCGATTTGATCCTGACTATGGGAGCAGGTGATATTTGGAACGCAGGTGTTGAACTGGTCAACAGGTTGAAGGAGAGTCAAAAAATTGGCTGATTTAACCCTTTACCATGAACTGCTTGCGCTTTTGCCCGGCCGGGTACGGGCAGGCGAACCAATGAAAAAACATACTAGCTGGCGCATCGGCGGGCCTGCGGATGTTTTTGTGGAACCGGGAACCCGCTCGGAACTCCAGCTCGTTGTTTCTTTTGCCAAAGATAAAGGTGTTCCTTTAACAGTGATTGGGGCGGGCTCAAACCTTCTGGTTTCCGACGGCGGAATCAGGGGGGTTGTGGTTAAGATAGGAAATAGCATGGCCAGGGTGGTTACCGCCGGCAAGGAAATTACTGCGGAAGCCGGAGCTAAATTGGCGGCTGTTGCGTCGACGGCCATGGATGCCGGTCTGGGCGGATTTGAATTTTCAAACGGTATTCCCGGTACTGTCGGAGGGGCCGTGGTAATGAACGCGGGGGCTAACGGTTCTACCGTGAGTACCCTGGTTAAAAATGTGCTGGTATTAAGCTTCGAAGGGGATTTTATCAATAAGAACAAGGAAGATATGTGTTTTGGCTACCGGAACAGTATATTACATTCGGAACCGGCTATTATTGTGGAGGTTACGTTTACCTGTTATCCCCGGGATAAAGAACTTATCCGGAAAGAAATGGCGGATTACCTGACCAGGCGCAAAGCGTCACAGCCGCTTTGCTATCCTAACGCCGGGAGTGTTTTTAAAAACCCGCCGGGCGAATCTGCCGGACGTTTGATTGAAGCTGCGGGATTGAAAGGGATGCGGGTGAGGAATGCCCAGATTTCTACTCAGCATGCCAATTTTATAATTAATCTGGGTTCTGCCACAGCCAGGGATGTGCTGGCTTTAATTGAGCACACCAGGGAAGTTGTAAACAGTCGGTTTGGGGTGGATCTCCAGCCGGAAATAAAACTTACCGGTCATGATTAGGCAGAGGTGACAAGAATGGAAAAATTCATGATCTTGGGTGGGAACCGCCTGAAAGGGACTATTCGCGCCGCTGGGTCTAAGAATGCCACCTTACCGATATTGGCGGCGTGTATTCTAAACGCCGGCAAGAGCGTCATCCATGAAGTGCCCAGACTGCTTGACGTGTCGGTAATGAAAGATGTGCTGACTCATCTTGGTGCGAAAGTTTATTGCGACAGAAACACTGTTGAAGTTGACAGCTCAAATGTTCAGCCTGTTGAAATATCAGAAGACCTGATGCGCCGGATGCGTGCTTCAAACCTGGTGTTGGGCGCGCTGTTAGGCAGGTTCGGACGCGTAAAAATATCATACCCGGGGGGCTGCCAAATCGGCAGCCGGCCGATGAATCTCCACTTAAAAGGCCTCCAATTGTTAGGAGCCACGATTCAGGAAAAGTTTGGCTATATCACGGCCGAAGCTGATCGGTTGGTTGGGGCCGATATCCACCTTGACTTGCCCAGCGTGGGCGCCACAGAGAATCTAATCATGGCCGCAGTGCTGGCTGAAGGAGTAACATTCATCCGTAATGTCGCTAAAGAACCGGAATTAGTAGATCTGCAAAATTTCCTTAACAGTATTGGCGCCAGGGTTAAGGGTGCTGGGACGGATGCAATTAAGATCGAAGGTGTCCGTTTAGAAGACCTCAAACCGGCTTCTTATACTATAATTCCTGACCGTATTGAAGCGGGCACGTTTATGGTCTCTGCCGCTATGACCGGTGGTGATGTGACTATAACGAACGTTATTCCCGAACACTTGGATCCGTTATTGGCAAAACTGCGCGAGGCCGGAGTCAATATCAGCGTTGGAGATGACTGGGTCAGGGTGCTGGGAAACGGGCGTATAAAAGCGGTCGATATAAAAACGATGCCCTACCCGGGGTTCCCGACCGATATGCAGCCGCAGATGATGGCGCTCTTGAGTCTGGCGAAAGGAACCAGTGTAATCACTGAAACTATTTTTGAAAATCGTTTTAAACACGTTGGGGAACTGCGCAGGATGGGCGCTGATATTAAGGTCGAAGGGCAGACCGCGATCATTAAAGGAGTTGATAAACTGAGCGGCGCCTATATCGAAGCCAGCGACTTACGGGCGGGGGCGGCGCTGGTAATGTCCGCGCTTGCCGCTGAAGGCGGGACTGTTTTGGAAAAAGTCCAGCACATCGACCGCGGGTATGAACGGTTGGAGGTAAAGTATAACGCCCTGGGTGCGAGAATTATTAGAGTTCACAATTAATGTGGCTCTTTTTTGGATATCTTCAGGACGGGCCTTATATGCTCGGCTCTGTTCGCCAAGCTCATGTTCAATATTTTCTTCTTCCCTCACATGCCACCTTCTTTAACCACAGATGTTTTTTTACCGGTAAACTTTTTACCTAAACATAAAAAATATTCCTGCCTGAGCATTGATTAAATTGCTTAACGCCAGGACAATACTAATTAAATGCTGAAATTATTATATTAATAAACTGCATTGAACCATGGACAAGGAAAAAACAGTTGCTATAATTATATTTGGCTAGATTTTGTAAATATGCCACTGGAGTGAGGTGCTATTGAAGGACACTTTTCAGAGTGGTAAAAAGAAAAGAAAATGGAATGCTCCTGAAAGTCTTTTTTTTATATTTTTAGTTTTGATAACCGGGTATGTTTTTTTGCGATCGCCGCTGTTTGAAATACAACGGGTGGTGGTCCGGGGCAACCAGTATCTTGTTGAGGATAATGTGCGTAATGCGGCGGATATTGGCCTAGGTGTTAACATTTTTAAAATTAATTTGGCCGCTGCAGCTGATAGATTAAAAACGGTACCCATGATTAAGGAGGCGCGTGTTACTAGAGTATTGCCCTCAACTGTGTTGATTACTGTTACTGAACGTCGCCCGTTAGGGCTATTACCGGCGGGAAACGGTTTTTTCGAAGTGGATGAGGAAGGCATTTGCCTTCAGCAGACCGGGTCAGGTGTTCCCGGTGTGCCAATAATAACAGGAGTGCAGGTGGATGTCGTCAAACCTGGGGAGATAGTTGAAACGGAACTCCTGGCGGATGTCCTGATGATGATCAGCGGCTTGCCGGATGAGGTGGTTAACCAGCTCTCGGAGGTGCATATCGACCCGGATGGCCAGATTAAGGCTTATACACTGGATCGTATAAAGTGCCGTTTGGGGGAGGCTGTTGAGGTAAGGGAAAAAGGCGTGGTTTTGGCAAGGATCTTGCAAGAATTGCAAAAACAAGGCGCCAAGGTTGATTATATAGATATCTCATCCTCGGGAAAACCTGTGGTGAAATATTATTAAAATAGACAGCCTCGTTGAAAGATATCCCATTTGGGAGGAGGGTTGATGAGATTGAAAAACTATCAGTGGGTGTTTGCGCTAATGGGCCTGGTGCTTGGAATAATGCTGGCCTTTCAGTTCCGCTTTACCAGGGAAATCCAGCGTACCGAATCAGTGCAAAGAGTGCAAGAACTTTCGGCTGAGGTAAACCAAATGAGGCAAAACCACGAAGCGCTTCAAACCCAGGTTAATAATTTGCGTGCCGAATTAGATAACGCCACCCCACTGAATCCAGTCCTGCGGGATGAACTGGAGAAAGCCAAGGTGGAAGCCGGTGTTTCCGAATTAAGCGGGCCAGGCGTTGAGGTTACTTTGAGCGACAGCAATATTAATCTCCGCCCGGGCCAGAACCCCAACCTTTATGTGCTGCATGATGAAGATTTGTTAAAGGTCTTAAATGAAATCAACGCAGCCGGAGCTGAGGCGGTTTCGATTAACGGTCAAAGACTGCTGGCAACCACCGAGGTTAGGTGCACGGGTCCGACTATTGTGTTGAACAAGAGTAAGCGCCTGGCGCCGCCATTTGTGATTACAGCGATCGGCAATCCGGATACTCTGGAGAATTCTTTGAAAATGAAAGGCGGAGTGGCTGAAGCTCTCCAAGTCTGGGGAATCCAAGTCTCAGTTAAAAAAATAGCTCAAGTTACCGTGCCGGCATACAGCGGCGGGATTAAATTTGAATACGCGAAAGCAGCCGGTTAGGAGAGAGTTGGTTTTGAATAAGTCAATTTATTTTTCTATCGCTTTAGTTTCGCTCATACTGGGTTTAATTGTGGCATTTCAATTTCGGACTACCAGTAGTATCGAAAGCGGAGTGCCCTCTGGCCGTGAGCAGGAATTAACCATGGAGAAGCGTCAATTGCAGAAAGATATCACTCAACTGCGCGAAGAAGTGGACGACTTGACGGCCAAGCTTGAAGAGGCAGGTAAAGGTTCCTCGCAAGCAACGGACGCTTTTACCAGCGAGTTGCTTAAAATAAGACTCTATGCGGGACTAACAAAAGTTGAAGGTCCCGGCGTAGAGGTGACGTTAGACAATCTTGCCGAAAACGCAAGACCGGGCGGGAATCCCAATCTTTACTTTGTTAAAGACGAGGACTTGTTGAAAATAATTAATGATTTGCGCGGCGCCGGGGCGGAAGCCATCGCCGTAAACAACCAGCGGATTCTTGCCACCAGCGAGGTCCGCCTGGCAGGGAACCATATCAATGTAAATCTTACCAAACTGACTGCCCCTTATAAAGTTACTGCGATTGGTAATGCCACAACATTAAAAAGCAGCTTGGAAATCAAGGGGGGGCTTGTGGAAAACTTGAGCGAGCGCATAACGGTAAAAGTGGAGGAGAGAGATAATATAGTAATACCTGCTTTTACCGGAGAGCTGCGGTTTGATTATGCCAGATCAACGCAAAGAGGGTGAACTTAAATATGTGGTTGGGACTATGGTTGGCGGTATTTGGCCTGGGAGTGGGGATCATGGTCGGGTTGAATATTCCTTTGGTATTGCCTCAAGCCTATGCCAAATATATTTCAGTGGCGGCTCTGGCTGCGATGGACTCGGTTTTTGGAGGCATACGCGCGGCTATGGAAGACCACTTCGATAACGACATTTTTGTTACCGGTTTCTTTAGCAACGCATTGCTGGCGGCAGGCCTGGCCTTTATTGGTGAGAGGTTGGGGATTGACCTTTACCTTGCCGCGGTAGTTGCTTTTGGTGTCAGGCTCTTCCAAAACCTTGCAATTATGCGTAGACATTTGTTAAAAAAGTAAGTTTATTAAAGAGGGAAATTGTATTCCATGTGGAATTCCTATAAGATGGAATATTAGCAAAACAAGTAAAGCTGGTCGGGAGGTTCCTTTCTTGGCCAAAAGACATCCTGCTACGCTGGTTGGTCTTGACCTAGGCAGTATGAATACGGCGGTGGTGATTGCTCAGGCTGTTAACGATTTTCAGCCGCGGATAGTCGGGGTGGGCGAAAGTTATACCTTAGGTGTACGGAGAGGTTCAGTTGTTGATAGCGAGGCGGCGTCAGGATCAATCAGACAAGCGTTGGAGAAAGCAGGGAAAATAGCGGGAGGGAGAGCGCTCCCGGCCTATATTGGTTACAGCGGCTTATCAATAACAACAAGAAACTGCAGAGTTGCTCTAAAAGCAGGAAAACATGCCGGTGGCAGGGTTCATTTACAGGATATAGCAGCAGATGGAATTCCGGCTGGAGAAAAACTGCTGGCGGTTCTCTCCACTCCTGGCCTGCTTAGTATTTTAGAATCAGGGCTTATTTCCGAGGTGCGCACAATAACTGCCTGCGGCCGCGATTTTGATAGTGTTATTGAGAGTGCCCGCTTGGCCGGCCTGGCAGTACGTGATATTATATACAGCCCGCTGGCAGCGGCTGAAGCGCTCTTGAGTCCGGCCGAGAAAGAGCTGGGAACATTGCTTGTTGATTTTGGCGCGGCCGCTACGACGGTGAGTGTTATCGACCGGGGGCTAATCCGGGAAAATGCTGTTCTGGCGGTTGGCGGCGAGCACATAATTGCTGATTTAGCCATAGGGTTGCATATTTCCTTGACACAGGCCAGGGAAATCTTAAAACAATACCAGGTTAACAGGGAAGCCGGGCAAGGGTGTATAGATATTATCAGGGTGGATGGGGAAAAAGCTGTAAACGTGCCTGCCGACTTGGTGCACTCAATAATCACGGCCCGGGTTAAAGAGGTTTTAGAAATGATTGCCGGGGCGGTAGTAAAATTTAATTACGCAGGCCAATTGCCCGGCGGTGTTGTCCTTTACGGTGGAGTGGCGGAAATGGGCGGTCTTACCTCGTTAGTTGAAAACAGCCTGCGGTTTCCGGTGAGGATTGGTGTGCCTAAAGATACCGGAATGGATTTGGGTCCACGTTATGCGAACGCCTTTGGCCTTGTCAAATGTGGTTTCGCATCATAATAGTAGCATCATGGTAAATTGCATATTGTTTTTATACACTGATTCTAAGAGGAGGCTAAGGCATGCTTGATTTTGAACTTGACCTTGACCAGTTTGCAAATATAAAAGTTATCGGGGTCGGGGGTGGTGGAAATAACGCAGTGAACCGGATGATTAGCGCAGGATTAAAAGGGGTAGAGTTTATTGCCGTTAATACTGACGCTCAAGCCCTTCACCTGGCGCAAGCAAACCAAAAAATCCAGATAGGCGTTAAACTGACCAAAGGACTTGGTTCGGGCGGCAACCCCGAAATAGGGCAAAAAGCGGCTGAAGAAAGCCGCGATGAAATAATGCAGGCTTTAAAGGGATCGGACATGGTTTTTGTCACCTGCGGTATGGGAGGCGGCACCGGTACCGGAGCGGCGCCTATTGTCGCTGAAGTGGCTAAAGAATTGGGAGCCCTAACTGTCGGGGTGGTAACCAAGCCTTTTAATTTCGAGGGGCGCAAGCGTTCCAATCAGGCTGAGGGCGGCATTGAAACATTGAAAGCCAAAGTTGATACTTTGATCACCATTCCTAATGACAGACTATTGCAGGTAATAGAAAAGAATACTTCCATAGTCGAAGCTTTCCGTATTGCAGATGACGTACTGCGCCAGGGGGTCCAGGGTATATCGGATTTGATTGCTGTTCCTGGACTGATTAATTTAGATTTCGCAGATGTAAAAACTATCATGAGGGAAACCGGCTCAGCGTTAATGGGCATTGGTGTCGCCAACGGCGACAACCGGGCCACCGAGGCCGCCCGCACTGCTATTTCCAGTCCTCTGCTGGAAACCTCCATTGAAGGCGCCAGGGGTGTTCTATTAAATATTACGGGCGGTACTTCCCTGGGCTTGTTTGAAGTAAACGAGGCGGCGGAAATTATCGCACAAGCCGCAGATCCGGAAGCGAACATTATTTTTGGCGCCGTCATTGACGAAAATATGGAAGCGGAAGTCAGAGTAACGGTTATTGCGACTGGTTTTGAGCAGAAAAGCTTTAGAAAAGAACGGATGGAGATGGAAATAAAACCATTCTCCACCCACGACGATTTGGATATCCCCGCTTTTCTCCGGCGGCGGTAAAGCTACAAGGAATGTTTAACGCCCCTACCAAGGTAGGGGTTTTTATATAAATTCCTCGTTCAAAATGTGCTCGTTGCAGGTTTATAATCTTAAAATGGTGTAAAATAATAGTCAGGAGAGAGGGGGGAACGGAATGCAGGAAGAAAAGTATCGCCTGACTCAGATGGCCAGTTGCGCCGGGTGAGCGGCTAAAATCGGTCCCAAGGACCTGGCGCAGGTGCTGCGCCAGTTAGAACAAGTTGAAGATCCGAATCTGTTGGTCGGTTCCTCCACCTCTGACGACGCGGCCGTATACCGGCTGAATAATGATATGGCCATTGTACAAACAGTGGATTATTTCACGCCGGTTGTCGACGATCCTTATACGTTCGGGTTGATTACAGCCGCGAATGCTTTGAGCGATATCTATGCCATGGGAGCTAAACCGCTACTGGCCTTAAATATTATCGGCTTTCCAACTAAAACCTTACCATTGGAAGTTATGGTGCAGATCCTCAAAGGTGGGGCCGAAAAAGTAAAAGAAGCGGGCGCGATTCCAGCCGGCGGACACACCATAGAAGATGAGGAACTCAAATATGGGCTGTCCGTAACTGGTGTGGTCCACCCGGAACGCATAGTAACCAATGCCGGGGCGCGCCCGGGAGACACCCTAATCCTGACCAAACCGTTGGGCATAGGCATTGTGACAACGGCTTTAAGAGGTGATTTGGTCGACAAGGCAACTTATCAGGGCGCTGTTGAATTAATGGTGACTTTAAATAACCGTGCCGCCCGGGTTATGATTGAGACCGGGATAAACGCATGCACAGATGTAACCGGTTTCGGACTGTTAGGCCATCTTTATGAGATGCTGGCGGCCAGCGGTGTGGGAGCAAGGCTGCGATTACCGGCCATACCAGTTCTGAGACAGGCGCGGTCCCTTGCCGGTATGGGTATTATCCCGGCAGGCGCTTATCGTAATCTAAATTATCTTGACGATTTTCTCACATGGGAAGGCGGCATTGAAGATGTTGACAGACTTGTCCTAGCCGACCCGCAGACTTCAGGCGGCCTTTTGATGGCTGTTCCCGGGGACAAAACAGAGATTGTCATGGATGGTTTATTGGCGGAGGGAGTGGCGGCAGCTGAAATTGGGGAGGTTATTGACGCAAAGCCGCGAATATTGGTAATTAATTCTTAAGAAAAAAATCGCATCACTTCAAGACTCGACAAATTCCTGAGCCCTGACCGTGTATAATTAGGTCAGGGCTGTTATCATTTTACTTGCCTGTCATAAACGGTTAATTGAAGTAATATACTGGTAACGGAATACTAATTTTTTTGCCGGTGTTAGGGGTCGGGCGATGTTGTTTTATACTGTGTATCTCGACCAAGTTTTTTTAGGCAACATGGTAATGAACTATGCAATTCTATGGGCTACCGCCAAACTCAGCCGGACAAAGGCCGTTAAAGGCCGCCTGGCCGCCGGTGCGGCGTTGGGAGCGGCTTATACACTGACTTTATTTATTCCTGGAAACAATGTACTATTGACCGCTTGGTTCAAGTTAATAGCATCAGTATTAATCATCGCGTTAACCTTTGCGCCGCTCCAGCCCAAAAAGTTTTTTGTGTGTTTAGGTGTTTTTTATTTAACTTCTTTTGTTCTTGGCGGGCTGATTTTGGGAATAATCTTTTATATTCAGCCATTCCGGATTTCCAGTATAAATGGTACCGGTCTGATCGTATCAAAAAATTTTTGGCCCGGCTTATTACTGGGCATAATTGCCTTTGGGGTCATGGTCAAGGTGATTAGTTCCTTACTTAAGAAGCGTATTATGGAAAAAGTATTCAAGCTTGGTTTATTTATTAAATCACAGGGAATACAGGTTCAGGTCAGCGCTTTTCTTGACACCGGCAATCAGCTTATCGATCCGATGACAAAACGGGCGGTAATCGTGGTGGAATATGGTGTTCTAAAGCCGCTCTTGCCTGCTGAAGTGCAAGTTTTGTTTGAGCAAGCCGGTGAGCCAGACGTGTGGCATATACTTAGCGCGCTGAGTGAAAACCCCCGGAGGTCGTTATTTAGCGTTATTCCTTTTAACTCGCTGGGTAATTCCGGTGGATTAATGGTGGGCTTCCGGCCGGATGAAGTGTTTTTTGAGCAACGGGGACACCTGGTGCAGATAAAAAAAGCCGTTATCGCAGTATATCATAAAAAAATAGACCCCGGTAACTCATACAACGCTTTATTGCATCCGCGCCTTCTGGAAATGTAATGAAGGATTAAAAAAAATTAATTCAAGGATGATTTATCTGTGAGGAAAATTTGGTGTACAATATGGTGCGTTCGCTTGGCGCTTTTGCGCTTTCTGATCCGGGTCGGCTATCGGCCCCGCATTCACTATGTCGGCAGCAGTGAGGCTTTGCCGCCGCCTTTAACCATGGATGAAGAGTCCTTTTTAATCAACCGTTTAGAGTCCGGGGATGCCGCGGTAAGGAGCGTCTTGATTGAAAGGAACCTGCGGTTGGTTGTTTACATCGCGCGAAAATTTGAAAACACGGGAATTGGTATTGAAGACCTGGTTTCTATCGGAACCATTGGCTTGATCAAAGCCGTTAACACCTTTGACCCGGCGAAGAAAATCAAACTTGCCACTTATGCGTCGCGTTGCATTGAGAATGAGATTTTGATGTACTTGAGGAGGAACAGCAAGACCCGCACAGAGGTTTCCTTCGACGAGCCGCTGAATATTGATTGGGATGGCAATGAGCTGTTGCTGTCGGATGTCCTGGGCACGGAAAACGATATCATCTATAAATATATTGAGGATGAAGTGGATAAGAAACTCCTCTACCTGGCGCTTCAGAGGCTTTCGGGGCGTGAACGCAAAATTATGGAACTGCGTTTCGGTTTAAATAACGGAATGGAAAAAACTCAAAAGGAGGTAGCTGATCTTTTAGGCATATCTCAATCTTATATTTCCAGGCTGGAGAAAAGGATTATCAAAAGGCTGAAAAAAGAAATTCACCGCATGGAGTAAACCTTCTTAGAGTGAGAACCGGCGCTGCGCCAATGTATATTTCGGTAATTCCGTGGCAATAATGTACTGGGACAGGACTTTGTTGTTTATTTCCCGACAATACCTGGAATGGGAGGATGTCCATGCTGGTCAATAAGGTTGAGATCTGCGGGGTTAATACATCAAAGCTCCCGGTACTTACAGGAAGTCAGATGCGAACGTTGTTTGAGGCCATGCATAATGGTGATATTGCAGCCCGCACCCAGTTGATCAGCGGGAACCTCCGGCTGGTGCTGAGTGTGATTCAGCGCTTCAACAACAGGGGAGAATATGTTGATGATTTGTTTCAGGTAGGTTGTATCGGCCTAATGAAGGCTATTGACAATTTTGACCTTTCCCAGAACGTGAAATTTTCCACCTATGCAGTACCCATGATTATCGGGGAAATCCGCCGCTACCTGCGCGACAACAATCCGATCCGGGTCAGTCGTTCCTTGCGGGACGTGGCCTACAAGGCGCTTCAGGTGCGTGACGCGCTGGTAAACAAATATTCCAGGGAGCCTTCCATCAATGAAATTGCCGGTGAGTTAAAGATGCCGCGGGAGGAGATCGTTTTTGCGCTTGATGCTATCCAGGAGCCTGTATCTCTTTTTGAACCGGTTTATCACGACGGCGGCGACACAATTTTTGTGATGGATCAGATTCATGATGAAAAAAATATGGATCAGAGTTGGCTTGAAGACATAACTATCAAGGATGCTCTCAGAAAACTAAGCAACCGTGAAAAATTAATTCTAACTTTAAGGTTTTACGAAGGGAAGACTCAAATGGAGGTGGCCGAAGAAATCGGCATATCACAGGCTCAGGTGTCGCGGCTGGAAAAGGCGGCGCTGAACCACATGCGTAAATTCATGTAATATGCATGTTTTGAGGGGGTCAGGCTTTACTTTGTGAGTTTCTATAAAATAGAAACTCACAAAGTAAAGCCTGACCCCCATTTTTAAATTTATGGTCAGTGCCGCAATATTCGATCATATAAATATAGAGGGAGGTGTCCGGTATGGTGAAAATTTCTGATTTGCGGATGCGGGAGGTTATCAATATAGTAGACGGGCGACGGCTTGGCATGATTAAAGATATTGATATTGATCTGGAGGAAGGCAGGATCGATGCGATTATCCTGCCCGGGTTAAATGGGGGGAAGTTTTTAGGTTTCCTCGGGAAAGAAGAGGAGATTATCGTTCCGTGGGATAAGATAAAAAAAATTGGAATGGATGTTATCCTGGTGGAGGCCAACAGTTTTAGAGATATAACTTGAACTGTCCTTAAACATGTTTTTTGATAAACCGGATGCCTGGCAGCAATATTTTAAATATTTATTATTGTATTTATTATGTTTATGTGAAAAATTTACCTTTAAAGCGATAGAGAGACTTAAATGTCTCTTTCTTTGTTTTTTACCGGATCCGGTGCTTTTGTTTTTTATCAAGATATTGTATAATGTTAGCATTGTATATACAATATCCTGTGGGTTATAATCATCCGCAGGCAAGGATAGTCAGGTGAAAAAGATGAGGTGTCCGTATTGTGGTTTCAGTGACAGCAGGGTGCTCGATTCCCGGCCTACCGTGGAGGGGCATTCAATTCGTCGGCGCAGGGAGTGCGGCAGCTGCGGAAAGCGTTTTACAACTTATGAAAGAGTGGACGAACTGCCTCTGCAAGTAGTGAAAAAGGACGGCCGCCGGGAGGCTTTTAACCGGCGGAAGCTGCTGCAGGGTTTGCTCAAAGCCTGCCAGAAGAGGCCGGTTTCCACTGAAAAGCTTGAAACAATAGTCGAAGGCATTGAAAGGGAACTGCGCAACACCATGGAGACGGAAGCCAAAAGCACTTATATAGGTGAATTGGTAATGGACAGCTTGCGCGGCCTCGATGAGGTGGCGTATGTCCGCTTTGCCTCGGTCTACCGTGAGTTCAAGGATGCCGAAAGCTTTATGAAAGAATTAAAAGATCTTCTCAATAATAAAGGTAACAGTTAAAAAGGAGGACTAAGCAGACTATGTTTAAGACTGTCCAGAAGCGTGACGGCCGGGAGGTTCCGTTTGACGAAACAAAGATAACGGACGCCATCTTTAAAGCCGCGCGGGCAGTTGGCGGTGAAGACCGTCAGACCGCCATGGAACTAACTATCGAGGTAATAAAACTGTTAAAGAAACAATATAACGGCAAAACTTTCGGAGTGGAAGACGTACAGGATATTGTGGAAAAAGTATTAATCGAAGCGGGCCACGCGCGCACCGCGAAAGCTTACATACTTTACCGGGACAGGCGTACGCGCATCCGTGAGGCAAAGGGCGATTTGATGGACGCGGTGGAGGAAATTCTGGAGGAGACCAACCGGGAAAACGCCAACATCAGTAACTCTCCTTCCGCTAAGATGCTCCAAATTGCCAGTGCGGCCAGCAGAAAGTATTATTTAACCAGGCTAATCCCCGAGGAGATGTCGCAAGCCCACTTGCGCGGGGATATTCATATACATGATCTTGATTTTTACGGAAAGACATTAACTTGCCTGCAAATACCTTTAAATAAATTATTATCGGAAGGATTCAACACCGGGCACGGGTATATCCGGCCTCCTAAACGGCTTGGGACGGCAACGGCCCTGGCTACGATAATCCTGCAGAGTTCTCAGAACGACATGCACGGCGGACAGTCGTTTGCCTTCTTCGACCGGGATATCGCACCCTTCGTGTCGGACGCTTCCGATTTTGAAACATACCAGGCCATGGAGGCTTTGATATACAACCTAAACAGCATGCATAGCAGGGCGGGAGCCCAGGTACCGTTTTCTTCAATAAACATCGGTACGGAAACATCTGAGCCAGCCCGGCGCGTGGTAAAAAACCTTCTTTTGGCCTACGAGGCGGGCCTGGGCAAAGGTGAAAACCCAATATTTCCGAATATCATTTTCCGGGTCAAAGAAGGAATTAATCTGGACCAGGGAGATCCTAATTACGATCTGTTCCAGTTGGCGATCAGAGTTGCCAGCAAACGGCTGAACCCCACTTTTAGTTTCATGGATTCTTCTTTTAACAGCCAATACGGTTGCGATGTCAGCTACATGGGCTGCCGCACCAGAGTCATGGCCAACAGGCGGGGACCGGAGGTTACCGACTGCAGGGGTAATTTATCATTTACCACCATAAACCTGCCCCGCGTGGCGATCAAGGCGGAGCGGAACCTGGACGATTTTTACCGCGGGCTTTCCGGAGTGATGGATTTAGCCGTCCGGCAGCTATACCACCGCTACACGGTGCAGGCGAAATTGAAAGTTAAAGATATGCCATTCATCATGGGGCAAAAGCTTTACCTTGATTCTAACGGACTAAAGCCGGACGACCCGATTGAAGAGGCCATTAAACACGGTACTCTTTCCGTGGGCTTCATTGGTCTGGCCGAAACGCTAACGGCGCTAACCGGCCGGAACCATGGCGAGGACGAGGAGTCGCAGGCTCTTGGCCAGGAGATAGTGGCCTTTATGCGTTCAGCCATTGACGGGGCTTGCGAGCGTTATAATTTGAATTACACTTTGCTGGCCACGCCGGCCGAAGGACTTTCCGGGCGCTTTGTGGGGTTGGATTGTAAAGAGTTCGGGCTTATCCCGGGGGTAACTACAAAAGAATACTATACAAATTCGTTTCATATTCCCGTTGACCAGCCAATCAGCGCCTATGACAAAATTAAGCTGGAGGGGCCTTATCATAAGTATTGCAACGCCGGTCACATCAGTTATGTAGAAATGGCTTCGCCTCCGCTGCACAACCCGGAAGCAGTGGAGGCGATCATCAGACACATGCGTGAATGCGATATGGGTTACGGCGGTATAAATTTTCCGGTAGATTTTTGCACCAACTGCAATTTATTGAGTGTTATCAATGAAGATACCTGCCCGCGCTGCGGTTCGGCCGACATCAGCCGGGTACGGCGGATTACCGGCTATTTAAGTACCACCGACCGGTTCAATGACAGCAAACTTTACGAATTGAGGGACAGGGTAACACATATGTAGAATATAATATACTTGTCGTGCTGGTGACACGCGTGCTATTTATTGCTTGGTGGGATATTTAGAATAATTGCATATAAGGATAGGTGAGACGCATGAGTGAAGAGCTATTAACCCAAAAAGAAATTGATGAATTGTTTAACAGATATAGTGAGAAACCTATCCAGGAAGAAGCTGAGGAGCTTTTAACCATGCAGGAGTTGGATACCATTGGTGAAATCGGAAACATTTGCATGGGCACGTCGGCTACCACTTTGTCCGAGTTGTTGAACAAGGAAGTAACCATAGGTTATCCGCAGACGATTGTTTGCCGCCAGGAAGAAGTCTTCAAGGCTTTTTCGACACCTTATTTAATTATTGAGGTTTGTTTCAAATCAGGGTTGAGGGGTTTTAATGTACTTGTAATCACTGAGGAAGATATAGCATTGATATCCGACATTATGATGGGCGGCGTTGGGGAAATACAACACCCAATTAAATTAACCGAGATTGAAATAAGCGCCGCGACTGAGGTCATGAATCAGATGATTGGCGCGGCGGCCACGGCTATGTCCAATATTTTTGGGGTGGCAGTCGATATTGAGCCGCCCCGGACAATCATGGTGTCGGACTTGTCGAACGCCGACCACTCCCCGCTGATGACCGACAAGCCGGTAGTTGTCGCCCGTTTCGAAGTGAAGATTGGAAACCTGTTTAAAACTACTTTTATGCAGATAACCGACGTTGACACGGCACGTGATGAAGCCTATTTCCTCTTGATGAAAGCGGGTCTGTTTGACGTGCCGGATGAACAGGCAGGTTCATCGGTATCTGCGGAGCCGCTTGCCTTCCAGGAACTGCCCAACCTGGCCGGTGTTCTGGCCGTGCCGTCAGAGGTTTCGTTTACCTTAGGCAGGCTTCGATGGACGATGGAGGATGTAGCCAGGTTGTATATTGGCGGTGAAATCAATATACCGTTTCCGGCCGGGCAAGTAGAACTTGAAATAAACGGTTTAACAGTGGCAAAAGGTAAGATGCTGCAGAATGGGAAGGTACAGATTACTCAGATTTGCAAACCGGTATAATTAGTTTAATAGTAATCAGGAGTCAGCAGTCAGGAGTCAGAATGAGAGGATAGTTTGTCTTCTCAATATATTCTGAATACTTGAAGGAGGTGACGAGCATGGAACTGCGGGTTTCCGGGACTGTCAAAGAGAGTGTGGTTGACGGGCCGGGGCTGAGGTTTGTTATTTTTACCCAGGGCTGTGAGAAAGGCTGTCCGGGCTGCCACAATCCGGACACATGGGACCTGACCGGCGGCACTCTGGTCGAGACAAAGGATTTACTGGAACAGATTAAATCTGCGAAGCTGATTAAAGGGGTTACCTTTTCCGGGGGCGAGCCTTTTCTTCAAGCGTTGCCTTTGGCATGGATAGGCCGTGAAGTCAAAATGTTGGGTCTGGATGTGATTACCTATACAGGTTATGTCTGGGAAGAGCTCTTGGCGCTTGCTGATTTAAATCAGCCTGTCAGGGAACTGCTTCTACTGTCCGATTATATCGTAGATGGCCCGTTTATTATAGCGGAGAGGGATCTGGAGTTGCCTTTCCGGGGCTCTCGCAACCAGCGGGTGATTGATGTGGTGAATTCATTAAAAGAAAGAAAAATAATTGAATGGAATGCTTCATTCAATTAGCATTTGTTTCTAAATATAAAATAGCAGAGTTTGGACAAGGAGCGGCAACTTTAGAACGTTCCTTGTTTTTATTTGTGTGGCATTTTTGGGTTTTACACATAAGATGTAAAAAAATGTGTCTAGATCTAATTTGGAAGGAAGGGAGACATTATGGCAATAACTTATACAGTTCAGACAGGAGACACCTTGTTCCTGATCGCCCGGCGTTTCGGCACCACAGTGGAAAGAATTATTCAGGCTAATAGCATTGCTGATCCTAATACAATATTTGTAGGACAGACTCTGACCATTCCGGAAGATGAAGGGGGCGCGGAAGCCAGTGCAACGGCAGGAAACAGGGCAACACGTCAGGTAAGGGGCGTTCGCTATGTTTTATACACAAATAAATCGGTGTACCGGCGGGGCGAAGATGTGGTAATCACTTTGGTTAAAACCAACGTGAGCGGTAGAAATGTCACGCTTCGCTACCGGAATGCCCAACGCTATGATTTTGTGGCCAGACGCGGTCAGACTGAAATCTGGCGCTGGTCCCGTGGACGTTCTTTTGCCCAGGTAGCTTCAAATGTTACCCTCAGATCAGGCAGCAGCCAGACTTTTCAAGTAACCTGGAACCAAAGAAACAACCGCGGCCAGCAGGTGGCGGCAGGCGACATAACCATTGAAGGATATAACGTTGCCCGAGGTTTTGAGAACGTGGCCGTGTCCGTTAATATTAGAATCCGCTCAGCTGTTGAACCGACACCCACACCCACACCGACAGTTGCTCCCACCCCTTGCCCGGGAGGAAACATTTTAGTTAATCCTAATTTTGAGGATTGGCCTCGGGCGGCTTCTTTCCCGCGGGGCTGGACGGGAAGCAACCTGTACCGCAGCACTCTCTCCCATACCGGTAATTATGCCGCCGAGCTTGGCGCAGTTCATAACGAAAGCGCTGTATTGTCTCAAAAGGTAAATATAGAGCCTGGGAGAATATATGAACTAAGCTGGCGGGCCAGGGAGAATATCCAGCCGGGCGGCGTGGGAAGATTCGTTTTATTTGTTGAAATCATTTATACCAACCGGGCCGGGAATTTTGTCGGTAGAACTGAACCAAGATATTCACAGGAGAACATACCGAATAACGCTTACCAAAGATATAGCCTTTCCACTGGACGTGTGCCCGCGGGAGCCAGGATCGCCGAAGTAAGATTTACCTTCGAGCCGTCGGGAAACAATAACAATACGGTTAAGATTGACGACGTTGAATTGCGTTGCCTATTCTAGAATCATTTTTCTACAAAAACAGCAAGGAGGCAGTGTTTCCGCCTGCCTCCTTGTGCATTTCTTCAGGCTAATGTCCGCAAGTGCTGCAATTTGAAGAACCGCAGGTGCTGCAGCCGGCATCCCCGCTGTTTACCCCACCGCCGGCGGCGCGAAAAGATGACATCACCCGTTTGGGGGATGCGGCGCCGCAACTGGGGCACCTTAAGCCTTCACCGCTTTCATCCAATTGGCATAGCTTTTCGAAACGACTACCGCACCCGGTGCACCGAAACTCGTAAATCGGCATATGAATTACCTCACTTTAATCAGCAATATTACTTTTCTAGAGTATGCCATTTGGGGTTGCCATGTCAAGCGGCCGTTACTTTTTATCTGAAAAAAGAGGGATCAAGGGTTGTGGAGAGGAATTATCTTATATACATTATTTAGTTTCATATACCTGCTAATGTGGGAAGAGGGGGAGGGACTCTAATGCAACTGCAATTTTTGGGAGCGGCAGGCACGGTAACTGGTTCATGCTACCTGCTGGACACGGCAAATACTAGAATAATGGTTGACTGTGGGATGTTCCAGGGACCCAAAGAAATCAGGGAACGTAATTACGGCAAAATCCTTGCGCCTCCCGGCAGTGTTGATTTCTTGTTGCTCACTCACGCACATATTGATCATAGCGGCTTGATACCCAAGTTCGTCAGGTATGGTTTTCGCGGCAAAATAATCACCACCGCTCCCACAGTGGAGTTGTGCGAGGTCTTACTGCCCGACAGCGGGCATATTCAGGAAATGGAGGTTGAACGCAAGAACCGCAAAAACCGTCGCGCCAACAAAGCTATGATAGAACCTGTTTATGATGTGAGGGACGCGTACAACAGCCTGTCTTCTTTTAGCCCGGTTTCATATGATGAAATAGTCCAGCTAACACCTGAGATCGGAGTGCGGTTTGTTGACGCCGGTCATATTCTCGGATCAGCGATGATCGAGTTGTGGGTTAAGGAAGGGAACGACGAGATTAAACTGGTTTTTTCCGGCGATATCGGCAGGAAGGACCAACCATTGATAAAAGACCCGTCAATAATCAGTCAAGCTGATTATGTGGTCATGGAGTCGACCTATGGCAACCGCATGCATGAGCAAAACGAAGATGAAATGGAATTATTGCATGAAGCAATTTGGGAAACCTATAAGAAGGGTGGTAATCTTATTATCCCCGCTTTTGCCGTTGAGCGCACTCAGGATCTGCTTTACCACCTCAGTCTCCTCGCGGAGGCGAAAAGGATGCCGCCAATGGCGATATATATCGACAGTCCGTTAAGCACGGCCGCGACCGCGGTTTTTCAGCACAGCCAGGCGTATTTCGACCAGGAAACGCTTGATTTGATCAAAAGAAGCGGAAACCCAATCAATTTGCCGGGGATAAGATTCACCAAAACCGCCGAGGAGTCCAAGTCCTTGAACAACGTCAGCGGCGCCATTGTTATTTCCGCCAGCGGTATGTGCGAGGCCGGCCGCATCAGGCACCATTTGAAATACAACCTTTGGCGCCCCGAATCAACCGTGCTTTTTGTCGGCTATCAACCGCCCGGCACTCTCGGGCGGCTAATTTTAGACGGGGAGAAGACAGTGCGGATATTTGGCGATGAAATAGCTGTCCGGGCCGATGTCAGGTCGATCGATGGTTACTCGGCGCACGCCGACCAGGCGGAATTAATGGAGTGGGTCAGGGGCTTTCAAATACCTCCGAGAGAGATTTTTGTAGTACACGGTGAACCCGATTCCTCCAACGCCTTAGCCGGTTTAATTCGTGCTGAGCTGGGTTTTAACGCCACGGTTCCTACCTGGCGGCAGACCGTTAATCTTATTGCGGCAAGCGCGGCGGATCCGCTTAGAACCGTATATGCCTCGCTATCATCTAAGCTGCGTAATCTTCTTGATTGTGATTTGCCGCAATCTCAACGGGAGGAAATAATTCGGCGCATGACTGATTTGGAAACTTACTTGGACGAGGGATTGAAAAAAACAGGATGAGAGGCTTTGTTACTGAAGTAAAAAATCACTTGCAGTTTTATCAGATCCCCATGTTTGAAGCCACCGGCCAGGTGAAGCATGGATTTACCACCCGGGGCGGCGGTGAGAGCCGGGGGCCGTATTCATCATTGAACACCGCTTTTCACGTCGGTGACGCTGTTGAAAACGTGCGGGCGAACAGAGCGCTGGCCTGCCGCGCCCTGGGTATAAACCCGGATGATATCGTGGCCGGCAGGCAGGTGCACGGCGACAATGTTGAAGTGGTGGTTTTGAGCGATAAGGGAAGAGGCGCCAGGGTATTTGAAGATGCGCTGCCGGATGTTGACGCCCTGGTCACTGCCGTGCCGGGTGTGCCTCTATCCAGTTATTATGCGGACTGCGTGCCGATTTTCCTTCTCGATCCGGTTCAGGGGGTGGTGGCGCTGGCCCACGCCGGATGGAAGGGGACGGTTGCTAAAATAGGTTTAAAAACTGTTCAAAAGATGGTTAAGGTATGCGGAACTAATCCGGCGGACTGTCTGGCCGGCGTGGGGCCTTCCATCGGGCCCTGCTGTTATGAAGTGAACGGGCAGGTCATCGGGTTGTTTAAAAAAAGCTTTTCCAACTGGGCGGAATTAGCGGAATCCATACATCCCGGAAAATGGCGCTTGAATTTATGGAAGGCTAATTACCACACCCTCCTGGAAGCCGGCTTGCCGGAAAGCAGCATAGCTATGGCTGGCGTTTGCACTTCCTGCCGGAATGATCAGTTCTTTTCTTACCGGGCTGCAGGAGGGATAACCGGTAGGATGGCGTCGTTTATCATGTTGAAATAGATGAAAGGGTGATCAAGATGCCAAGGATATTGGTGGTCGAAGATGAAAAGAATATCCTTGAATTAGTCCGCTTTAATCTTGAGCGGGAAGGTTATCAGGTATTGACTGCCCTGGACGGCGTTCGAGGGCTTGAACTTGCCCGGACTGAAGCCCCGGATTTGATCTTGCTGGACGTCATGTTGCCGGAAATGGACGGCCTGGAAGTATGCCTGGAACTGCGTAATGATACGATGACTAAAAGTATTCCGATCATTATGCTCAGTGCCAGGGCCGAGGAACTCGACCGGATGCTGGGGCTGGAAATGGGCGCTGATGATTATGTGACCAAGCCTTTTAGCCCGCGGGAGCTGTCGGCTAGAATTAAAAACAGACTAAATGAGAACAAACATTGAATGCCTGCCGGATGGAAACCTTACCGGTGAAATATGGCCGGGGCAGGTACGGTTTAAGGAGGATTGGGAAGTGTCACCCGTTGCAAAACCATTCCTTGGGATAGGATGGAGACCACTGATTAGTTATTTTTTTCTCTTCCTGGGTTTTTTAGCCCTGGCGCAGCTGTATGCCCTGCATAAACCCATTCTTTGGGAAATGGGAGTTGTCGTTTTTATCAGCGCCGCGATACTTGCCTGGATCACTTACAGGCGTTTGATTAACCCTATTGAGGAAATGTCTAGTATCGCCCAGGATATGGCCAGGGGCAACCTGGAACAGGAGATACGCATCTTCGCACAGGACGAGACCGGCGACTTGGCGCGTTCGATCAATTACCTGTCCAGGGAGCTGAAAAAAAATATTGATGATGTTATTTCGGAGAAAAACAAAGTCCAGGCGATTCTAGCCAGCATGTGTGACGGTGTTATCGCGATGGACAATTGGGGCCGCGTAATTCTCGTCAACCCCATTGTGGAAAAGTTTTTCGGCACTACTCAGGAAGCAAGCAAAGGCAAAAACATACGCAGAGTGATCAGAAACAGCGATTTTGAAAAGGTGCTGAACCAATTTCTTGAAACCGGGCGGCCGGTGCAAAAACAAATTCAGCTTATGACGCCTGAACCTCGTTTATTCCGTGTGCAAGTGACCCCGCTCATGGATACTGGCGTTGACGGGGGCGGGATGGTGGCGCTGCTGAGGGATTTTACCGGCAGAAAGAAATTAGAGGAAATGCGCAGTGAGTTTGTGGCCAACGTTTCTCACGAACTACGGACTCCTTTAACTTCAATCAAGGGCTTTACTGAGACACTGCTGGACGGCGCCCTGGAAGACGCGCAGACAACCAAGCATTTTTTAGAGATTATCTACGTTGAGTCGGAGCGGTTGACCAGGTTAATTGATGAATTGCTGAACTTGTCCAAAATTGAGGACCATAAGGTGGCGCCTGACTGGCAACCGGTGTCCATGCATGAATTAATGGAGCGTACCGTGGCAATTTTTAAACCTCGCGCAGCGGAAAAAGACTTGAACATAGAAGTTGTCCTTCCTGAAAAACTGCCGATGGTGCACGGGGATCCTGACATGCTCGGACAGGTTTTAATTAATTTAATCGACAACGCGGTGAGTTATACTCAAAACGGCGGGATGATTCGTGTCAGTGCCCAATCTAGTGGAGACAAAGTCAAAGTCGAAGTCCAGGATAACGGAATAGGCATCCCCGAGGACAGTATATCCAGGGTGTTTGAGCGCTTTTACCGCGTGGACAAAGCACGTTCGAGGGAGCAGGGAGGCACCGGGCTCGGCTTGTCTATCGTGAAGCATATTATCGACGTTCATCATGGCAACGTACAGGTTAAAAGCAAGGTGGGCGAGGGCAGCACTTTTACCTTTGAACTGCCTGTTAACGGGCATAATACAAGTACCGTTGTTTAAAAACTTGCCGGGAGGAGTATTGTATGCCGACGAAAATATTGGTTGTCGGCGGAGTGGCAGCCGGTGCCAGCGCCGCCGCCAAAGCCCGCCGGACAGACGAAGCCGCGGAAATAATTATTCTCGAACAAGGCCCTTTTGTTTCTTTTGCCAACTGTGGTTTGCCGTATTATGTGGGACGGGTCATACCGAAAAGAGAAGACCTCCTGATTACAACTCCGGAAAGATTTAAGGACCATTTCAACATTGAAGTGCGACTTCAACAAAAGGCTTTATCTATTGACCCGGCAGGGAAGCAGGTGGTCGTAAAAAATTTGGCTGCGGGAGAAGGATACAGGGAAAAGTACGACAAGCTTATTCTTGCCACAGGCAGTGCCCCTGTGCTGCCTCCCCTGGAAGGTTCCGGGCTGGCAAATATCTTTCATTTGTGGACCATACCGGATGCCGACTCAATAAGCGCTTTGCTTGCCGGTCTGGGTGCGCGCACCGCTGTAATTATTGGCGGCGGCTTTGTTGGTCTGGAAGCCCTGGAAGCCCTGCTTGCCCGCGGTTTGGAAGTGTCTTTGGTGGAAATGCTGCCCCAAGTTCTCCCGGCGTGGGACCCGGAAGTGGCAGAATTGGTGGCCGGCCACTTAAGAGATGAGGGTATTCAAATGATCCTGGGGGATGGCGTCCGCCGTTTCTTGGGGTCAGGTATTCTGCAGCAGGTTGAGTTGAATAGTGGCCGTATTCTGCAGGCCGATCTGGCCGTGTCGGCAATAGGTGTACGGCCGAGGTTGGAACTGGCCCGGGAGGCTGGTCTGAAAATAGGTGTGACAGGCGGGTTGGAAGTAAACGAAAAGATGCAGACCAGTGATCCGGATATATACGCCGCCGGTGATATCGTTCAAACCAGGCATCTTGTATCCGGACGACCGGTCCGCTTACCCTTGGCCGGACCCGCAAACAAGCAGGGGAGAACGGCCGGGGCTAACGCCGCGGGCGGCAACATGGAATTTCGGGGAGTACTGGGGTCCGGTATTGTCAGAATCGGTAAGTTGACGGTGGCAAAAACCGGGTTGAATGAGCAGGAAGTGATCGATGCCGGATATCAATACGATATTTCTTACACATACCCCCTGGATCATGCCGGCTATTACCCCGGAGCTAAATTTATGTTGATAAAATTAATGGCTGATAAAGAAACCGGGCGTTTGCTGGGTGCTCAGGCCGTTGGTTATCAGGGCGTGGATAAACGCATTGATGTTTTGGCGACAGCAATGGCCGCCGGTTTTTCGGTAAAGGACATGGAGAATTTGGAGCTGGCATATGCGCCGCCTTATTCATCCGCCAAAGACCCGGTGAGTATGGCCGGCATGGTGGCATCAAATATTCTGCGGGGCGAGGTTCCCACCCTGACGGCGCGGGACTTGCGGCGGGAGCTAAGCAACAGCGCGGATATACAGCTTGTTGACGTGCGCACCACCGAGGAATTCAATCAAGGCTATATCTCCGGGGCGGTCCATTTACCGCTTGACCACTTTCGTCAGGATATCAGCCGGCTGGACTCCCGGAAAAAGACCGTCGTATATTGCCGTAGCGGTTACCGTTCTTACCTGGCGTTAAAAATTTTGCAGCAAAGTGGTTTCCGTGAAGTATTTAATCTCAGCGGGGGGTACATGAACTGGAGCGCGGCATTATGAAAGAACACCCGCCGTTACGCGGGTGTTTTAGTATAATAGAATGGGTACAAGGTAAACATCAATTTGATCTTGTTCCGCCGTACTTTGTTCTTTGGATTTAGCAAGTAAAGCGTTCATAAATGTTCCCCCTTCCCCTAAAAAATTTAGATTATTTTTTATTATCATATTATCAGAATATTTAGAATGAGTCAATATGAACATTGTAGAAAAAATTTAAATAAAATGACCTGAATTAATACAGGAATAAAATTATATTACAAATTTATTCTATGATAAAATTATGATATAATATGTTTAATTCTTGTGATTCGTTCAAAAAATGTTAACTGATTGGATATATCTGGGAGGTATAGCATGTTGCGTGAAATAAAGGTTGGCATTGAAGGAAAAGCCTCGACTGTAGTAAATAAGGGTAACACGGCCATGGCTTACGGGAGCGGAGCGGTAAATGTATTTGCAACGCCGGCTATGGTCGCACTGATGGAAAAGGCCGCCCTTTCTTCGGTTGACCCGTTGCTGGACGCAGGCTATACCACCGTGGGAACGAAAATTGAGGTCAAACATATGGCCGCAACTCCTATGGGCATGAATGTCACCGCCACCTCCCGGCTGGTGGAAGTGAACGGTAAGCGACTTTTGTTTAATATTGAGGTGAAGGATGAAGTAGACCTGGTTGGCACCGGCGTACATGAGCGTTTCATTGTTGAGTTGGCGGGCTTTATTAAGCGCGTTGAAGGCAAAGCGGCAAGCAAATAGAAGCATTAATTACATAATCATAATATAAGGTTCTTTTTGATCTTGCTCCTCCATTAGGAGGATTTTGTTTTTGTGTGCCGAACATATGCTCTATTACATTTAAGGGATGTTTTGCTTATAGGATGGTGAATGAAAACCATGACTTTGCGCTTTATTATCGGCAGGGCCGGGGTAGGGAAAACCCGCGCCTGCCTGGACGCCGTCCGGCAAGAACTCCTGGCCGGGCCGGACGGACCGCCGCTGATTTTATTAGTGCCGGAACAGGCAACGTTCCAGACAGAATACGCTCTGGTCTCCTCCGCCGGAGTCAAAGGCTTTATCCGCGCTCAGGTGCTCAGTTTCCGGCGCCTGGCTTACCGGGTGCTGTTGGAAGTAGGCGGCGCCGCCCGGGCGCATATTGGTGAGCTTGGCAAGCGGATGGCACTGCGCCGCTTGCTGGAACAGCGGCGGGGAAATTTGAAGGTATTTGGACGGGCGGCCGGACAGCCTGGTTTTGCCGATACCCTGGCCCGCACTTTGGGTGAAATGAAAACCTACTGCATTACGCCGGCAGACCTGGCCGCGGGCTTGGACGCCCTGCGTGAGCAGGGAGTGCAAAGCCTGCTGACGGATAAGCTTGAAGACCTCTGTCTTTTATATGGTGAATTGGAAGCTTATTTGGCCGGCCGTTTTACCGACCCGGACGATTACCTGAGCCTGCTGGCGGCCCGCCTGGAAAAGTCGGCGGCGATCAAGGAGTCGGAAATCTGGGTGGACGGCTTCATCGGGTTCACACCCCAGGAATACCAGGTGTTGGCCGCTCTTCTGCGATCGTCGCGCCGGATAAATGTCACTTTGTGCGCCGATCTGGCCGCAATGAGTGGCAGCCTTGATGATAACGACCTATTTTACCCTTCAAGGGAAACTTACGATATCTTGTGCGAAATAGCGGCCCGGGAGCGGGTGCCGGTTGAACGCCCGCTGACACTTGAGCAAAAAAAGAACCGGTTCCGCAATTCCTCCATCACTTACCTTGAAGAAAACTTTTTCCGCCGCCCGGCGCCGCCCGCTAAAAACACCGGCGACGGGGTGGTGCTGGCGGCTGCGGCGAGCCGCCGCGCTGAAGTGGAGGGGGTGGCGCGGGAAATAATAAGCTTGTGCCGCGACCAGGGTTACCGCTACCGTGACATTGTCGTGCTGACAAGAGATCTGGATGCTTATGACCATCTTATTGCTGTTGTTTTCGACGATCATGGTATCCCCGTTTTTGTGGACCGGAAGCGTCCGGTGATGAGCCATCCCCTGATTGAGCTGGTCCGTGCGGCGCTTGAGGTGGTAGTGAAGGACTGGACCTATGACCCGGTATTTCGTTATCTGAAAACCGACCTCATTCCGCTTGCCCGGGAAGAAGTTGATTTGTTGGAAAACTATGTGCTGGCGCACGGCATCCGGGGCAGCCGCTGGGTTGACGCCAGACCTTGGGAGTACCGGAGACGGCTGACGCTTGAGGAGGATCTTGAGGTTTCATCAACGGAGGTCCGGGAATTGGAGGAGATCAACCGGATTCGCCGGACGGCGACGGCAGCGCTGGCCGGCTTCCACCGGGCGGTCCGGCAGGCCGGTAATGTACGGGAGATAACAATAGCGCTATTTAACCTTTTGTCCGAGCTAGAGGTTCCTGAAATGCTGGAAGGCTGGAGCCGGCGGGCTGAAACACAGGGGCTTCTGGAGGTGGCCCGGGAGCACAGTCAGGTGTGGGATATGCTGACGGCTTTGCTGGATCAGGTTGTGGAGACACTGGGCGACGAGGTTTTAAAGCCGGCGGATTATGCCGCGGTACTGGACGCCGGTTTTGAAAGCATGCGACTGAGCTTGATCCCGCCCGGACTTGACCAGGTAGTGGCCGGTTCCCTGGATCGTTCCCGCAGCCCACAAGCCCGCGCCTCTTTTATCATAGGCGTTAATGAAAGTGTGCTGCCCGCCCGGATAACGGGGCAAGGGGTCCTGTCCGAAACGGAAAGGGAATGCCTGCAGGCGATCGGGTTGCCTTTGTCTCCCGGTGTCCGCCGGAAAGTTTTTGACGAGCAATACCTGGTTTATATCGCCCTGACCCGATCGGCGGAGCGCTTGATTCTCAGCTACCCGTCGGCGGACGATGAGGGCGGGGCGAATATGCCCTCGCCGGTGATTGCACGGGTTAGGGAACTATTGCCTGGCGTTGAGGAAAGGGTTTGGGCGGTGGAGCCGAACGCGGCCGGTACTGAAGACCTTGAGTTTGTGACAAACCCCGGCCGCTGCCTGTCTTATTTGGCTGTTCAAATGAGGGAAGCCAAGGGTGGCCGCTCCTTAAATCCCATCTGGTGGGATGTATACAACTGGTTTGCGCGGGGGGAGCGGCGGGAGGAATGTACCCGCGCGTTATCCGGTCTATTTTACAACAACAAGGAAGACAGGCTAACTCCCGGCGCCGCGAAACTCCTGTACGGGCAGCCGCTGAAAACCAGCGTTTCCGGTATAGAAAAATTCCGCTCCTGCCCTTTTGCCCATTTTTTATCTCAAGGCTTGCGGCTGCGGGACCGGCCTGTTTTCAGGCTGGGCGCCCCGGACCTGGGACAATTTTTTCACGCGGCGCTAAAGCTTTACGGGGACCGGGTCCAGGAAATGGGATTGGATTGGGGTGAACTAAACCAAAAAGACTGCCGCAAGTTGGCCGGGGAAGTGGTGGACTATCTCGCTCCCAGGCTGCAGAACGAAATACTGCTCAATTCCGCCCGGCGGCGCTACCTCACCAGGAAAATCAAGCGCACCGTGCAGCGTGCGGCGCTGGTGCTGTCTGAGCACGCCCAGCGGGGGAAATTCCGCCCGGTCGGGCTGGAGCTGTCTTTCGGGCTGGAGGGTGAATTGCCCGCCGTAACCTTTATTCTCTCCGACGGCAGTGAGATGGCGGTAACCGGCCGGATCGACCGCGTTGACGCGGCTCGTGGCGACGCCGGGATTTACCTGCGGGTAATTGATTACAAGTCGGGCCGGGTGACCATAAATCTCTCGGACATCTTTCACGGCTTGAAACTGCAGCTGTTGACCTACCTCGAGGTGGCGCTGCGGCAGGCGGACCGTTTGGCGGGTGGGCCGGGCCTGCCCGGCGCGATTTTTTATTTCAGCCTGGACGACCCGTTAATCAAAACCAGCGGTGAAATTCCCCCGGACGAGGAGCTGGAAAAAAGCATTCTCAGGAAAATGAGGATGGAGGGTATGCTGCTCGCCGACCCGGCCGTTGTCGGGATGATGGACAGCGGGCTTTCTGGCCCCTCAGACCTGATTCCGGTGCAGCTAAAGAGAGATGGTGATTTTGCCGCCCGCTCCGCTGTTCTCACCGGACAGCAGTTTGAATTGCTGCGGGCTTACCTGCGCATGCAGTTATTATCCGCCGGGAACGACATTATCAGCGGCGTGGTGGATATCGCTCCCTATCGCCAGGGGAATTTCCGCTCGTGTCAGCACTGCCTTTTCAGCCCGGTTTGTTCGTTTGACGAACTGGTGGAAGGGAACGCCTACCGTCAGATCGCGCCGGTACGGAAAGACATCATATGGGGCAAGCTGGCTGAAATACTGGGGGGTGAGCACGTTGAGTAACGGCGGGCCGCGGGAACAATTTGAGAGCATGGAGCGCAGCTTGATCAGTGCCAAAGTTAAACAAAAAGGCAAAAGAGAATGGACGGCGGAGCAACTCGAAGCCATGAACAGCCGTAACGGCAATTTGCTGGTGGCGGCCGCCGCCGGGGCCGGTAAAACAGCGGTCCTGGTGGAACGGATCATTCGCCGGATTACCGACCTGACGGCGCAGACCGATGTTGACCGCCTGCTGGTGTTGACTTTTACCAATGCCGCGGCGGCTGAAATGAGAGAGCGCGTCGGCCGCGCGCTTGCCGCGCATATCGACGAACACCCGGGATCAAAACATTTAAGTAGGCAAATGTCTTTGCTCAACCACGCCAGCATCGGCACCATTCACTCTTTTTGCCTGGATGTTATTCGTCAGCATTTTTACCGGATTGACCTGGATCCGTCTTTTCGGGTAGCCGATGAAACCGAGGCTGCTTTAATCCAGGCGGAGGTGTTGGAAGAGCTTTTTGAGCGCCGTTACAACGCCGGTGATAACCTCCCTTTCAACACATTAGTTGACTGCTATGGGGGAAAGAGAGACGACACGGATTTGCAGGCGCTTGTTCTGGAATTACACAGATTTGCCCGCAGCATGCCTCAACCGGCAAAATGGCTGGAAAAACTGGCGGCGGGTTTCGACATGCCGGAGGATATCTTATTCGACCGGCTCCCCTGGAGCGCATCCTTAAAGAAGGCGATTGCGCTTGAGGCGGCCGGGATTGTCGCGACGCTTGAAATGGCTATCCGGCTGGCCGGCAGGGCAGGCGGCCCGCGTGCATATATAGACACCCTTGAGGCTGACCGTGACGCAGCGCTCAGTCTGGACCGGGCTTGTGCGGCGGACATGAGCTGGGCCAGTCTTTATTCCATTATTAACACAATTAGTTTCGGCAAATTAAAGGCAGTTAGAGATGCCGGGGTCGAGCAGAGCTTAAAAAAACAAGTGACTGCTTTACGTGATTATGCCAAAAAACAAATAAAAACTCTTAAAGATGATTATTTCTCCCGCCTTCCGGAAGACTATTGCGCCGATCTGCGCGCCGTTGCCCCGCTGGTAAAGGAGCTAACGGAACTGGTGCGCGATTTTGATAAAGCGTACCAAGAGGCCAAAACGGCTAAAGGGCTGGTTGATTTCAACGACCTGGAACACTATTGCCTGCGAATTTTGTCGACTGCCGGACCGGATGGGTTGGCTCCGTCGGAATTGGCCCTGGAGCTGCGGCAGCGCTTTGTGGAAGTGCTTGTGGACGAGTACCAGGATACGAACGCGGTTCAAGAGGCAATATTGCGGCTGGTGTCACGGCAGGGTGAAGCGCATCCGAATTTGTTCATGGTCGGGGATGTCAAACAAAGTATTTACCGCTTTAGGCTGGCGGATCCCGGCCTTTTTCTGGATAAATACTCAAAGTATCCGTCGCAGCCGGGCGGCCCGGAGCGCAGGATTGATTTGGCCAGAAATTTTCGCAGCCGCCGGGGAGTAGTTGACGCCGTGAACTTTATTTTTCGCCAGTTGATGTCTCCCGCAGTCGGCGAGCTTACCTATAATCAAAGGGCGGAACTGATTTATGGCGCTGATTATCCTGCAGTTGACGGGAGAGTGACGGCAGAGGACGGAACAGTGGAAGTGTATTTGATTGAGCGCGGCAAACAGGCTGAAAACCCCGCAGAAGATGTTATTGCGACGGACGGTTCCGGAGATGACAAGTCAGATGATTCCGGAGAACCGGAGGCGGACCTGGACGCGGTGCAAATGGAAGCCTGCCTGGTAGCGTCCAGGATTGAGGAAATTGTCGGTAATGACCCGGCAGGAGGGGCGGGAACGCTGATTTACGATAATGATCAAAAAAAATACCGCCCGGCGGTTTACCGTGACATAGTGGTGCTTTTGCGCGCCACCACCGGTTATGCCAACAGCTTCCTGGAAGAATTTCGGCGGATGGGGGTGCCTGCTTACGCCGAACTGGCTACCGGTTATTTTGAGGCGACTGAGGTTGAAACTATTCTCGCATTGTTAAAAGTAATCGACAACCCGCGCCAGGATGTGCCGTTGGCCGGAGTCTTACGGTCTCCTGTGGTCGGGCTTAACGCTGGGGAACTGGCGCAAATCAGGCTGTGCCGGCGCCAGGGCGATTTTTTTGAGGCGGTGGTGTCCGCGGCGGCGTTGATGAAAGGGGCAATTTCGGACCGTTTAACATGTTTTCTGGAAAAGTTGGACGGGTGGCGCACTACCGCCCGGCGGGGAACACTGGCCGGATTGATTTGGACCCTCTACCGGGAGACAGGATACTATGATTTTGTCGGAGGACTGCCTGGCGGCGGGCAGCGGCAGGCTAATTTGCGGGCGCTGCACCAGCGGGCGCAGCAGTATGAGACCACCGGGTTCAGAGGGCTGTTTCTCTTTCTCCGCTTTATTGAGCGTATTCAAGACGGCGGACGCGACCTGGGGGCGGCACGGGCTTTGCATGAAAAAGAAAATGTAGTGCGGCTGATGAGTATACACAAAAGCAAGGGGCTGGAGTTTCCGGTGGTCTTTGTGGCCGGGTTGGGTAAGAAATTCAATATGAAAGATCTGAACAAAACAATGCTCCTGCACAAGGATTTAGGTTTGGGGCCGCAGTTAATTGACGCGGAGAGAAGAATTACTTATCCTACGATAGCCAAACTGGCTATAAAGCACAAATTAAAAATGGAAGCTTTGGCTGAGGAGTTAAGAATCCTTTACGTGGCCATGACCAGGGCGCGAGAGAAGTTGATTCTGGTCGGCTCGGTCCGCAATCTCCCGGCGCACGCCCGCCGCTGGTGCGGTCCGGTGGCGGCGGCGGGGTGGGCTTTGCCGGACGGTGAACTGGCCGGGGCAAGTTCTTGCCTGGACTGGCTGGTTCCGGCTCTTGCCCGCCATCAAGACGGCGCGGGAATAAGAAAACTGGCGCTGTGTGATGATCAGCCCCCGGCGGCGGTGGCAGGGGACTCCTCACGCTGGGCGGTATTTTTTAAGGGTGGAGGCGCCGCTTCAGAACAGGAAAAACCATCCGAAAGGGAGTTATTAAGTCAAGTCCGCCGGATGGAGCCGGTGGACACGGACAGTCGGTTTGCCGGGATTGTGAAAAGCCGGTTGGAATGGAAATATCCTGATTTGGGGCTGACCGGCTGCGCGGCAAAGTCTTCAGTAACTGACCTGAAACGAAGGTTTGACCGGCAAATTGTGGAGGATGAGGGAGCATCCCTGGATTATCGTCCGCCTATTGGCAGGCGGCCGGTTTTTATGCAGGAGGAACATGGCTTGACTGCCGCTGAAGCAGGCTCAGCCCTGCATCTGGTAATGCAGAATCTGGATTTGACACATGTCGCGGACGCCGCGGCAATTAAGAAGCAGGTGGCAGTGATGACCGGGATGGAAATACTGACATTGGAGCAGGCAGATTCAGTGCCGGTAGAGAAAATCATGTTTTTCTTCAAATCGCCGCTCGGCAGGCGTGTGCTTTCTGGAAAAAAAGTTTTCAGGGAACTGCCGTTTACCTTGTCGTTGCCGGCCGGGGAGATCTATTCCGGACTTGCCGGTGATTCCGGCGAGGTAGTGTTGGTGCAGGGCATCATTGACTGCCTGGTTGACGAAGGTGACGGCTTGTTGTTATTAGATTACAAAACCGACCGGATCGGCAAAGACCAGCTTGAGCAGGTGATGGCGCGTTATCGCGGCCAGTTGAACATCTATGCCAGGGCGGTGGAAAATATCTATGGGAGTAAGGTAAAGGAAACATATTTATATTTGTTTAATCTGGATCTAGAAATAAGATGCAGCTGACCTGCTCAGTATAGCATGACTAAAAAAACGATAGAAGGATAAAATATTTGTAACTAATCAGAAGTCAGATTGAGAGAATGGCTGAAAAACAATCGTGGAGGTGTGCGTATGGAAGCGGATATATCCTGGAATATGTGGAAAAAAACTCTGGGTAAAGCCGTGAAAACCGCGGATTTAGTAGGCGTGTCCGATGATACGGTAGATAAATTCGCTTACCGGCTTGGGGACTTCTTTGCGAACAATTTAGACCCGGCAAATAGAGAACAGCGACTACTGAAAGAATTATGGGAAGTCGGCGAGGAGGGAGAGAAGAAGGCCTTGGCCAAAATGATTACCAGGCTCGTTGAAAATACATAAATGAGGAAACACCCCTGGCAGTAATGAAGTGAACCCCAGTCCGTTTTCCGGGGTTCACTTCATTACTACCAGGGGTGTTTAAATTTCAGTTATCTCTAACCTAGCTGATTTGTCCCATGTTAGCCGAGGTAAAACCACTTACCATGGTTTGTGTGGTCATATCTTTCATCGTCGGCACTTGGTAATATTGTTTCTGGTTCATATAATTCCATACTTCATATGCCTGTTCAGAACAATTAACGGCCCCTTGCTGAAGCATCCGCCTCAAATGCGGATCTGCACATTCCAGGGATGCAATCGTTTTAACAAGAGCTGATGCTTTGTGGCACCCCAGCATTCCACTGGCAACGTCCCTGTCATCCATTTCATTCATTGAAACATTAGGCGCTTGTGGCTGAGGATTCTGCAGGCCATAGGAAGGCGACACGTTTTTTACGGAACGATAAGGAATTGATTCACCTTTCCCACGCTGGTTGATAGTTTGGACCATATTATTGTACTCTTCTGTCATGAATTTAATTTGATTATTCAAGATAGAGCGCAACTGTTGATCTCTTATATGAGGACTATAAAGCTGGAACTGATTAATACCGTCAACGGTGGCTGTCAGAACCTCGTGTAATTCCATCACTTCGTGTGCGCCTAAGCTAGCGGCCATATTGCACATTCTCCCTTCCATCATTGTATGATTAAAACTATTATGTTTAATATCATGGAAATTATTCAAAAAAAAGCAGTAAAACCAAACCTTGTGTCAGTTGACAGATCGGTTTTACTGCTCATATAAACAATATGCAAATTCTATAACCAGCCTCTCGCTGAAGCTGCTGTTTCGGAACTATTTCCAGCCTGCGTCTTCAAACCAATACTGGGTTATTCCATTGCTATCCTTATATTGATGAACGATATAATCTTTATCCGGGTCAAGGTAGAAGTAGTGACTTACACCGTTGTCATCCACATAAAAATATCTTTCAAAGTCTCTGTCATAATTCCAATGACTGCGCAGGTTTCTTGTATTATACTGGTGTAGTATTCTTTCTAGCTGCGCAATTCTTTTTTGATAATAATCATAATGATTTTTGGCATAAGAAACTGCTTTAATCTTGTACCAACTGTAACCGTAATTGCTGTGAGACGAATGACTAATCTTAGAATCATTATGGGTACCACGATCTCTCGACTGACTGGCAAACGCCGTTGAAGATAGGGCGGTTGAAAGGATTAGTGCCATTGCCAGCAAGACTATTTTTCTCATGTTGCCGCTCAACTCCTTTAAATGGTGAGTTTTTTTGTACATTAAATAATATAAATAAGCATGAAAATAAGATCAATGCGAAATTAGTGGTAAAAACGATAGCAAATACCTGAACTAAAATATCTTTTCCAAATGATCATACCTGTGGTTGAGGCAGTCGTAATATTTTGCGGCAATTGCACGGCCTTAAATTCTTTTATGATATAATTGAAAATGAATCGCTTATCACATAATGCTTTGGTATTTGACAGAGGAGTGGTTTAGTGCGCAATCATTTAGCGAAAAATTATAAGACAGCCTTGGATTCGTTAACGGTTTACCGCGGTATTCTAAAAAATCCATTGATTAAAAAACTTTATATTTTGCTGGAAAAACTGTGCGCGGTGGGCGAGGACTTTGATGCCCTGCTCATTGAATACAACAACTTTTTTTACCACCTGTCACAAGCTGATGAATACCGCAATTTCAAGCACTATGTAATTACTTGTGTTTTATACGACGAAAATGCTTTTACGCGTATCGCGGAGAAACACAGTTTTGCAGATATTGATATTCCACTGCTGCGAACTGTGGAGAATGACCTGGAAAATCTCCACAAGGTGGCAATGTTGTCATCCAGGGAGCTGAAGAATATTATTTTGAGCGGTTATGCCGCCAAATATAATTCAGAAAAAAATACAGCGGAAAAACTTCCTGAATGGGACAGCAGTTTAAATAGCGTACGGGATGGGCGTCTCAATATATACCAAATACTGGACCAAAATCAGTCCTGGGCGAATTGTATCAAGGCACTGGCTGAATTCCACAGAGCCAATGGCGCGGGAAACTTCGCCCGGTATGCAGGCTTTATTTGGGAAGAGCAGTCGGATTTTCATGGCTTAAAAGGACTTGCATCGACAGATCCGGTGAGATTGTCCGATTTAGTGGGTTATAACGCGGAAAGACAAGTTGTGTTGGATAATACCATGTTCTTTTTAAAAGGTCACCCGGCAAACAACGTTTTGCTTTATGGGGACCGGGGCACAGGCAAGTCCTCCACCGTAAAGGCTCTTTTAAACGAATTTGCCGCGCAGGGCTTACGGATAATTGAAATTCCCAAAAAATATCTTGAGGATTACCCGAAGATTATCAGATTGATTCGCAATAGACCGCAAAAATTTATATTATTCATTGACGATCTGAGCTTTGAGGACAGTGAAGAAAGTTTCACCGCATTAAAGGCGGTTTTAGAAGGCGGCTTGGAAAGCAAGCCGGTGAATGCCGTGATATACGCAACCTCCAACAGGCGTCATTTAGTTAAAGAGAAGTTTAGTGAAAGAGCGGGCCTGTCGTCCGGCAACAATGACGAGGTTCGCGCCGCCGACACCTTGCAGGAAAAGCTGTCCCTGGCGGATCGGTTTGGCATTGCCGTTACCTTTTCAACTCCTGACCAGAAAAAGTATCTTGAAATAGTTGAAGGACTTGCTTCTATTAGAAACATTGATATTGATTCTAAGACATTGCGCGATGAGGCTCTTATATGGGAAATGGAGCACAATGGCCGTTCACCCCGCACCGCGAGGCAATTTATCGATTGGCTGGAAGCGAAAATCAAGGGTGATGACGGAGAATAAGGAGGCTTAATAAAATGTGTGGTTTGCCCTTATGGTATTTTTACAGCAAAGAGACGCCGATGAACAAGCAGCTAGAGGCAATATTAAAACAGGTGGACCTTTTACCCGCGGATCAGCAAAGAGAACTTCTCCGAATTCTGCAATTATTGCTGACGATAATACCTCAAACAGATCCGGGTGAGGTTGATCCTTCCTAGCCCGGCTGCTTTATTCCGGGGACGGTAAAATATTTGCCCCGCGGATTTAACGCGGGGCTCATGACTACGAAATCTTTTGGACTGCCTCTTGCTGCTTATGCTTTCTCCCGGCGATCTCTTCAGCGTAGTCTGTGGAGATGAGGTAAAGGCTGACCCAAAGATCATGTTCGTTGGCTTTGCCTTCAAGCTCGTGGGACAGTTCTTTAAATCTCTTTTCCACCCTGTCTTTAAATGCTGAAAATTCTCCCAGCAATTCTACTATATCGCGTTGGCTGTATGAGGCACCTTCCCTTAATACTTTTGCCAAGCCGACTCCCCCTTGTTATCAGCATTTGTTTAGGTAATTATAACTTAATTGGTAATTAGTGTTAAGGGTGTAATTTGTCTTTTCGTGCTGTTTCCAAAAAAATAAGGGGGGATGTCCCCCCGTTTGCCTTAATAGTATTTTTATTAGAAATTGCTGAACTGGCCGATGTTTTGGCTGCTCATTCCCATTAAGGATTGATTCGCGAGGCCGGTGCCCATCTGCCCGGAAGTGCTGAGTTGACTTGAACCGGAGGTGGGTATATACTGGCTTCCGGCAAATCCGCTTACTCCATACTGGCTTGGTGTGTTTTGATAAGAAACGGGATGTGCGGGTGCAAAGACGTAGTTGCCCGCGCTGGTGCCGGAGAAGCCGCCTTGTGATAATCCAGTACCCAAGGTAGTGCCGCTGTATGTGTTGGTGCCGGATGCGCTCATTCCCAAGTTCCCTTGCGAACCCAGCATTCCCTGATTCGCCATGTTGCTGATTTGCTGGTTGGTGGCGAAATCGTTGCTGCTGAATCCTAGTCCGTAACGGTTAGCCGCCATTGGGCTGATTTGTTGATTGCGCGCGTATTCATCTGATTTGTTACCGCCGAACTGGGAGCCGAAAGTTCCAAAAGCAGGCTGGCCGTATTGACTGGTGCTGATAGAGGGGTTATAGCTGCCGAACTGCCCTGTGCTAATTTGGCCCGGGTAAATACCGGCGCTGAACTGGCCGGTTTGCATGCCGGCCATTTGCGGGATTTGCTGAGCTATACTGCTGATTACATTAACGTCCTGGCTTAAACGGCTGCAGAGTTGCTGAATAGCCTGCAGCTGTTGTGTCGCGGCGTTTTCACTTTGACTCATTTGCTGAAGCTGCGCCGCGTGGTTGGCTTCCGAGCGCTGTAGCTGCCCTGCGACTTGACTGATGCTGTTGACTTCCTGCCGCAAATCTTGAATCTGTTTGTGAAGCTGATAAATTTGATCCATTGTTTTTCCCCCTTGCTAGATTTAGGCTTAATGTGCCTTTTGTAATATTATTCTACTTTATGCAGCAGGTTATTACTGGAAGATAATGGTCTGACAAAATCGCCCTAATGGCTGCGCTGCTCCAACCCGAGTAAACTTATAGTCTATTTACTTTCTCTTTGTTACAGTGGCTAATGAATTGTTTTCGGTGGACAGGAAAAACCCTTCTATACTTGGTGATGTTGCCGCCAGGCTGACGCTGTTGTTAAGAAAGACCCATGGCGCGTCTTGAACAATAGTTTTCACAGCTTTGCGGTATAGTTCCTCCCGTGACAGGCGATCATTATCTTGCTGGGCTTTTATTAATAGCTGGTCAACGTCATTGTTGCGGTAATGAGAGATATTCAGACCACTTTCAATCTGCGATGATGATAATAAAGTGTATAGGAAGTTATCTGGGTCTCCATTATCACTGATCCAGCCATAAAGAAAAGCGTCGCCTTCTGCATTGAATAATGCCTCTTTATACTGCTGCCAGGGATAGGCTTTTATTTCCACGTCAATGCCTGCCAGCGCTAAGTCCGACCGGATAGCCGCGGCCAGTTTTTCCCCCCCGGCGGGATTATATACTCTGGTGTTTGTGTAAGTAATAATTGTTATTTTAGTACCTTCCGCCAATCCGTTGCGGGTGAGCAATTCCCTGGCGCCGTCAGGGTCGTACGGGGGGGGACGGGTACCCGGGTCGTAACCCAGGACACCGGGAGGCAACGGACCGTTTGCCACGTGTGCACCCGAATGGAATAATCTTGTTATTATTTGTTCCCTGTCGATGGACATACTTATCGCCCGCCTGATTTCAGGGTTGTCAAAAGGTTTCTTATCAGTGAAAAATCCGAGGTAGCTTAGATCCAGACCTGTTTTTTTAATTATTGAATAGCCGCTTTGCTCTAAAAGCCGGGCATCTGAAGGAGTGATTCCATCAATTATATCAGCCATGCGCATTTTTAATGACAGTGACCTTAACCTGCTGTTTTTGACGACCGTAAATACCAATCGGTCGTATTGAGGCTGCTTCCCCCAGTATTCAAGGTTTGCGTTTAAAATTAGTTTTTCTCCTTTTTCCCAGCTTCCGAATTTGAACGGTCCCGTGCCAACGGGGTTGGCGCTAAAATTATCTCCTAAAGCTGAAACGGCGGCGGGGCTTACTATAGGCGCCGCCGCCGGCATGGCCAGATTGTTTAAAAAAGGCGCGTAAGGATACTTAAGAGAAAACTTAACCGTATAAGAATTAATGGCTTTTACACTCTCAACCATACCGAAGACGAAGGGGGCGTAAGCCATGTCCTCTGTGCGGTTGGGTAACATCTGTCTTTCCACGCTGAATTGCACAGCCTCAGCATTGAAAGGTGTTCCATCGTGAAACTTAACGTTTTTTCTCAGGTAAAAAAACCATTCCCGTCCGTCCGCGGATACTTGCCAGGTTTCAGCCAGGCAGGGTTCTATTTCGGTTGTGCCAGGTTTGAAACGGACAAGGCCCTCAAAAATATTGGAAATCACTTTATTGGACTCCTCGTCTTGGGAGACGGCCGGATCAAGTGTAACAGAGTCCCCGCCTCTGGCGTATAAAAGGGTGCCTGTTTTTTTAAAAAATAATCCGTAAAACAGCATATTGTCAGTAAGGCACAAATGCAAAGCTGTAATTATAATAATAAGGAATATTGGTATTAATACCAGTTTGCGCGAACTATGTTTCAGCAAAATACCACCTCGATAATTTTATTGAATAATAAATTCTGTATAATATGTAAAAAACCTCCATTATAGATTATGAAAATTATAATATTTTTCTAACCAATAGAGGTATAATTAAACTATTATTAAGTAAAGGCTTGGGGGAGCAGTCTTAACAAGCACTTAAAATAGCAGGAGTTGATGAACTGCCCCGCCATCGGTTCTACCGTGATTGTCCCAGGGTATATCCCAAAGGCCAATTACCTGAAAAATAAATATGACCAACTGGAAATTATACCGTTGGCCATATCATACAAGGAGTTGGTAAAATGAACGTTCGCTTTGGACCGGCGGGGGCTTCTGCTTCTTTTTATGCCGAGAAGCATAAATCTTCCCTCGAAATGCCGGAATGGCTGGATAAACGTGGTTTAAACGCTTTTGAATACCAGTGCGGCAGGGGGGTGCATATTGGGGAAGAAATGGCAGCCCACCTGGGGAAACTGGCTGCGGAGCATGGAATACAATTAAGTATTCACGCTCCTTATTACATTAATTTAAGCGCAATAGACCCCGAAATGCAGGTTAAAACAAAGAATCACCTCTTAAAAACATTGAAAGTCGCGCGGGCGATGAGCGCTAAAACGGTTGTATTTCACCCTGGAGCGGCGAGTGGTGGTAACCGTAAAGAAATACTGGCCAGGGCAAAGAAGTTCCTAAAAGAGATTTTGGCGGAGGTGAAAAAAGAGGGGCTTTCCGGTATTATTCTTGCTCCGGAGACAATGGGTAAAAAAAACCAGCTTGGTTCGCTGGACGAGGTTTTGGAGTTGTGTGAGTTAGGTGAACAGCTTAGGCCCGCCGTTGACTTCGGGCATATTCACGCGGTAACCGGCGGTGGATTAACAGATAAAGCTTCTTTTGCCGAGTTGCTGGATACTATAGAGAAAAGACTTGGACTCTTTTATCTGCAAAATCTTCATATTCATTTCAGCCCGGTTGAATTTACCGCTGGTGGTGAAAAGAGGCATCTCACCACCATGGACAATAACTGCGGGCCGGATTTTACACCGCTTGCCGAGTTATTGGTAGAGAGAAATTTATCGCCTACAATAATTTGTGAATCAGATGAACGGCAGGCGGAAGACGCAATAATTTACCGGGATATCTATTATAAGTTTTTAAATGCGAGTTATAAAAAATGAAATGGGACGTGTCAGGCAGGATACATTTAAGCTGTTAGCGCCTTAGTTTCACGTCCCACGAAAGTTATTCCGGTTAGTTTAGTGAGTTTCTACATCCTTTGCTCCGTTTTTACGCATGATTCCGGCAGCGTCTTCAATTTTCTTTTCATCTGTGCGGACGGAAGCCAGGATTTTACCTTCCTTCACTTTGCCTTCATAATATCTGCCGCGTTCAGACGGAACACCCCAGTCAATCAGACCGCCTGCTATGCCTCCTGTGGCTGCGCCCGACAGCAGGCCGGCAATAGGACCGGCTGCAAGAATCGGCCCGATCCCTGGAATAACCAGGGCGCCCGCGCCCATAGCCAAGCCGGCCAAGCCCCCCAGCACGCCGCCCGTGCTTACTCCTGAAGCAATGCTACCGCCAGTTCCTTTGTTTTCTCCGGTGTCGCCAGTTTTACTTTTATCAGCGGCCAGCACCGATATTTCTTCGTAAAAACCACGTCCACGAAGCGCGGAGACTGCTTTTTCCGCCTGGTCCCTAGAGTCAAATAATCCGACAACAGTTTTCAGCAAATTAGATCCCTCCTGCAAATATTGTTCCAACATCCTTATCCTGCCACATTAAAACAATATTATACTATAGTTTGTAGTAAACAATAATTTTTTAAGGAGATAACGAAATAACCGGTTCATTTTTTTTTCAGTTTTGATATAATATTGTATGTTTGCAGACTATGACTTAATAAAACAAGGAAAATGTTGTATAGCTAAATAATTAATTTACGGAGGTTTGAGAAATGCTGCCAACCCCTAAGAAATTTTTTGTGACTGCTGGCAGTGCGGAAGGGAAAAGTAATTTGACTGCATTTGATAATGCATTGTTAAAAGGTAGAATTGGCAACCTAAATTTAATGCGGGTATCCAGCATCTTACCTCCTGGAGTACAGTATTGCCCGGATATGGAAATACCCCCAGGCTCGCTTGTTCCCACGGCTTACGGATTCATTATCAGCGATGTCCCTGGTGAATTGATTGCAGCGGCGGTTGGCGTGGGCTTTTCAAAAGATACTTTCGGAGTTATAATGGAATTTTCCGGCAAGTGCAGCAAGGCTGACGCGGAAATGAAAATTGAAAACATGTTGAAAGAAGCGTTTGAAACCAGAGGAATGGAATTGGTCGGCACCAAAGTAGCAGCCACGGAACACCGTGTGGAAGAGATTGGCTGCGCCCTGGCTGCTGTTCCGCTCTGGTATTAAATTTTATTAATGTATGTGGAGGTGCCGTCACTTTGGACTTATGGTTTGAAGAGTACCAGACAAAAGATATGGTTATTTCCTGCCGGGTGTTGCGCACCATTCATCAGGAAAAAACACCTTTTCAGGAATTGGCTGTGCTCGATACAGTTGAATTTGGCCGGATGCTCGTATTGGACGATGTCATTCAGACAACGATAAAAGACGAATTTGTCTATCACGAAATGATTGTTCATGTGGCTCTGGAGACACATGCCAGGCCGGTAAAAGTGCTTATTATCGGCGGCGGCGACGGAGGGGCGGTAAGAGAAGTTGTCAAACATCAGTCAGTAAATAAAGTTGTCCTCTGTGAAATTGACGGCGCCGTGGTCGAATCGTCAAAAAAATACCTGCCTGAAATTAGCTGCGCTCTGGAGAATCCTAAGGTAGAAGTTGTGATCGATGACGGGATCAAGCACGTCAGGAATAACAAGAACACTTATGATATTATCATTATCGATTCCACAGATCCCGTTGGGCCGGCGGAAGGGCTTTTCAGCGCCGCTTTTTACCGTGACATCTACAATTCACTAAATGAAGACGGTATTTTTGTCGCTCAAACTGAATCGCCGTTTTTTAACGGTAGTCTGGTCCAAAGGATTTTTAAAGATGTTTCCGGCATTTTTCCCTTGGCCCGCCTTTTCCTGGCCAATGTGCCAAGTTACCCCGGCGGATTGTGGACTTTTACCATGGGCTCCAAGAAATATGATCCGCTTGATGTGGATATTAAAAAAATAAAAAATATGGATACGAAGTTTTACAGTCCGGCTATTCATCGTACTTGCTTCATTTTACCTCCTTTTGTAAAAAAATTGCTAAAGTAGTCAGGAGGAGAAAGATTGCTGGATCTAGTTGAAAAATACACTGGATTCATCGGATGTACGGACAGCTACGAACATTCCGGATTAATAATTATCGGAGCTCCTATGGATCTTACGGTAAGCTTTCGGCCAGGTACTCGCCTTGGCCCGCAGCAAATTCGCCGGGTATCGCACGGGTTGGAAGAGTACAGCATCTATCTGGGCAAAGATTTAGGCGATTACCGTTATTACGACGCGGGGGACGTTTCCTTGCCGTATGGCAACATTCAGGAAGGTTTGTCCCGAATCGGCAGGGTAGTATCTAAGATATTATTCGACGGCAAATTCCCGCTTGTGCTCGGCGGTGAACATCTGATCACCCTGGCTGTGCTGCGGGAAGTTGTAAAATTACACCCTGATGTGGCTGTGGTTGTTTTTGACGCTCACGCCGATCTGAGAAATGAATATCTCGGTGAAGAGTATTCTCATGCCACTGTAATGAGGCGGATTATAGAAGTTATCGGCGGTAAAAATCTTTACCAGTTCGGAATTCGCTCCGGTATCAGGGAGGAATTCGCTTTTGCCTCTGAGAATACGAATATGTATATAAATGAAATCATACCGCCATTGCAGGAGGTTCTTCAGCAATTAAACGGCAGGCCGGTTTATGTATCACTGGATATCGACGTGGTGGACCCTGCTTACGCCCCCGGTACCGGGACTGCCGAACCAGGCGGCTGTACATCCAGGGAAATCTTGAAGGCAATTCACCTGTTGGGTGAATTAAATGTAGTTGGCTTTGATTTAGTCGAGGTAAGTCCGGTCTATGATATAGCGGAACAAACTGCTCTTCTGGCTGCGAAACTTGTCAGGGAAGCAATAATTTCGTTCGCCCGGCCTTATAATCGTTAAGAACGGGGTTATAATATTCAATATTTGATTACGTGTTAACAAAAAAATATTTGACTTCAATCAACAATTTCGCTATACTAAACAATGTCAATGATAAGGATTCGCTAAATTATCATAATTGGAATTGGAGCTGTGGTGTAGTGGCCTAACATGCCTGCCTGTCACGCAGGAGATCGCGAGTTCGACTCTCGTCAGCTCCG
>NZ_MVQM01000162.1:0-31530 GCF_002067195.1 Pelotomaculum sp. PtaB.Bin117
TTGCCACTTCAAGGTCTTTGCTAAAATCAACCAGAGAGTGCTTTTCCCAAAATTCCCTAGCTTCCTGGAGAGTGGCAAAGTCGGGTATTTTATTTTCATTACTCATCATCAGTAAGCCTCCGGTAATATTTTCGTTCGTCCTGAGTCATGTTACTGGTAGCTACTACCATAGGCCGGTTTCTATTGAAATGGAGGTGATCAAGAAAAATAAAGGCAATAAAAATTGCCTTTATTATGAATGCTAATTTATCTTTTCTTTATGTGCGGCCAAAGGCTACGCTTAATTATATAAAAATGATTATCGAATCCGAATATATTTTGAATATCGTACTGTTCAACGATGACAAAACTCATAGCATCAGGGTAAGATAAATTCTGATCTTCATAAGCTCTGAGAACAGCATGGGTTTTGTTTATTAGGTCGGTATCAGGAATTACAGATCTAATATAATCTGTTTTTATTGCATTTTCAATTATTCCAAGGAAACGGTTGGCTAATGAATGACCACAGTGGTAAAGTAACCAGGTATATGTTTCTGATATGACCAGCGTGCTGGTGAAAAGTAAAGTGCTTTTCTTTAATGAGTTATAAAAAGCTGAGGCTTCTTTATGGTAGGGGTCAGTGACATCAAGTAGAGCAATTAGGCCCCCTGTGTCGATGAAACATTTATAAAGGTCTTTTGCCTCCATATAAATCCTCCTTGTAGTGTTGGGAGCCTGTACCTGGTCCTTTTATCATACCAATTAATTCTGAAAGGGGATCGTCTGGACCGCCTCTTAGTTGCACGTCGTTTTTGGAATTGAAAATTCCTAATCTACGGAATAATTCTTCTTTCTGTTTAGGAGTAAGTTTATTGATTTCTTCAATCAAACGGTCAATTGCCATTGTTTATCACCCTTAAATAAGGATTATATTTCTTGAGAGAAGTATAACTACGATATGGTTGAATGTCAATATTAGCCAGATGGTAAAAATAGACGATCTTCGTTTGTGAACTATTAATATTAACCAAGCAGTATGCTGATTTCAGTGACAACTATGGGTTAGAAGAGCGTGAAGGCTATTTCTACAGTTCTTCATGTGGGCTAACCCTTGGTATTATTGGATTTATTGCTCAATCATTTTTATGTAAATGGTTGTTCTTTTTATCATTTTTTTAAAAATCTATCCAAGGTAATTTGTTACTTTGCTACCTGAAGCTTATAAAAATGCAGTAAGAAAAGTTTAAGATTGAAATGCTTCAATTTTCCGGAGCATTGATTTTCCTTTGGGATGACTGGTCTCAAGTCGGTGGCTGCTTAAATGTGAGTCATTTTAGTAGATGCACCCACATATATAAAAAAACCTGGAAAGTAAAGGGCTGAGTAGTATAACAGCCCTTTTTGATATTCCTGAAATGTCTGTTATTTTTTTGGAATGTGCAACAATTTGGATATTTTTTGTTATTAATTGAAAGTAAAGAAGGAGTCACATAATTCAACGTGGAAATATTACAAAAATTATCTATAATCCAGAGTACCTTAATATAGATGAATTTTCGATTATATGAAAACTTTAGTCGTTCAGCTCTCTCATAAATGCATAGTCAGTCGCCCCCCCGGCTGATACCGATATTAACGATCGTCACCTCGCGAAGTCCTATGGCATTCTGTTAGTGGTTAGTTTGAGCTACCTCACTTGATAATACAAATGTCTATACTGGGAAGCTGATTGTTAATTTGACCAGAATGTATTTCAGGTGAAGGAGATATCCCCGCACCAGGTGTGTAATAACCATAGATAAGCGGACATTGCGCTTCGTTGTGTCTGCTCATCCACTTATCGTTGTGCCGAATATTTTAAAGGAGAAAAATGAAGTTGGGTGAAAACTACAGTGACACAGAATAATTGGAGAGATGTTACACCTTACCCTAGGACAATCTTTGATATTTTAAATAAGTCTTTTGTGCAACTACAAGAAAAACACCCAGATAGTTTTCCCAATCTTCGAAACTCAAAAGATCTATTATTAGGATCAGATTATAGTGGAGAATCGCCAGATGCTCCTTATTATGTTTTTTCTTATTTAATTACTAGTTTAGAGAATTGGTCAGAATGGGAATATGCTCGACTAATAATAAGACAAAAAATATTCTCGGATTCCAGACGGATGTCATTCAAAAATCTCGGCGATAATCAGAGAAGAAAGGCACTTATACCTTTTCTTGAGGCGGCAAATTCTTTAAATGGTTTATCTTTTTCAATAGCAATTAATAAAAAATGTAAATCATTATTTTCCCATGATTCTCCTTTAGATCTAGAAAACCCAGATTTTATTCCATATAGGAAGTGGAAACCAGATGTTTTAGTTAAAGCTTTTACAATAATTCATTTTTTAAGCTTTCTAATAGCAGGATTATGTGAACAAGGACAAAATATATATTGGTTTACTGATGAAGATAACATTGCTGCTAACGATCAACGTGTTTGTGAACTAACTAATTTAGTTGCTTGGATTATTAATGATTATATTAGCTTCCCTTTAGGACATTTACGTTGTGGAACAAGTTGTTGTGATAATGGAACACGACAAATCGAAGATTTTATAGCAATACCAGATTTAATAGCCGGTGCACTATCTGAACAATTAAAAATGAACGCTAATGCCTTAAAAATTCCCAATGTCTTTTGGATCTATAGTGGGGATTTTTCTGAAAAAGCAAAAACAATTACATGGTGGTTTTCTCAATGTGGGTTTCCCTTAAAAAGGCTATTTTGTACAATTAATCCTTGCGAAAATGGTATAGGTGAAGAAGTCTCTTTTTTTCATTTTTATAATCAATGCTAAAGATACATTATCTAACTGAACAGTAAAAAACGATTGAAATCTGCCATATCAAGTTATTAAGTTTTATACTCCTAAAAAATGATTGTATATCCTCAAGATTAAAAATCGACAGTTTGCAATATGCGGTTATAGCAATTATAGGAAGTTTAGAAGCATATTGGCTTACAGTATAAATGTTATTTAGAAGAGAGAATAACTTGGGATTGTGTTTTGAAGGCAAGTCTGTTGATGGGAACTCAACAACAGTGTATCAAGGGAGCGAATATAATGTCTAAAAACAACCGTGATTTTTTCAAACAAAAGAAAATTTGGTCTGAAGTTAAAGACGAGTTGCTCGGTTGCTATTTGGTTCCGTATTTCAACAAGATGATGTCCATGAATAATCCAATCTTTTATGTGGATTGCTTTGCGGGCAAAGGAAAGTTTGATGACGGCAAGAACGGCTCACCGCTAACTGCGTTGGACAGTCTGGACAGGAGTATTGCGCATTATCGCCCCGCCCATCCCTATGGTAGCTCTACACCTCAAATCTGTATGCGATTTATAGAATTAAATCATGCAAAGGACTTAGAGGCAAATCTTGCGAGTCAACCTGCGGGGCGTTGTGAGATTATCGACGGCAGATTTGAGGATAATATTATATCCTTGCTGCAGGAGGCAAATAAAAAGTATCGCAATCCCAACGTATTTCTTTATGTTGATCCTTATGGAGTGAAGGTGTTAAACGCTGCTTTATTTGATTCACTGCCGATTTCATTCAGTACCGCCGAATTACTGATAAACCTTAACTCCTTCGGTTTTATTCGTGAGGCTTGCCGGGTCATGAAAGTGGGTTTTCGTGAAAGAGAAGATGAGATTTTCAGTGACATAGAAGAGTACGACAGTTCCGTGATGGATTCTATAGACGAACTCACTGCCATAGCGGGCGATGACTATTGGTTTTCGATTGTTGCCGATTACAGCAGAGGAATAATCGACTGCTACCAAGCTGAGAAGGAGTTTGCCAAACAATATAAACTCCACCTACGGCAAAAATATAACTATGTTTTGGATATGCCAATCCGTCTAAAAGCAGGACAGCATCCGAAGTACCGAATGGTTCATGCGACCAACCATCCTGACGGCTGTATACTTATGGCCGATAATATCGCCAAACGAACGGACCGTCTGGTTATTGATATTCAAAGCGGTGGGCAACTTTCCTTAATGACACAGACGGCTGAAAATGAAATAATTGACGATAGCATTCTTAAGGAGAAAGTTCGCGAACTGCTTTCAACAACAACAGAATTTACTCGCCTCAACAAGTTTTTAGCAGACTTTTATAACGAGCACGGCGTGCTATGCGATTTATCTCGTCTAAGTAGTGGTCGCGGAGGTTCTATACTTAAGACCTTTGAAAAGAACGGAGAAATTATCGTTTCGAGAGATCCAGCTTTTACTGATAAGGGCAAACCCACGAAATTTTGGCAAGAAGGCAAAGGCAATACCCTTATGCTAAGAAAGAAGTGATTGTAATGGACATCATAACGCGAAAGACCATGTTATACAAAACGGGCGTCGAATATGGAGATTATACAATGAACCATGTGTTAGGGTGTTCCCACGGATGCCTTTACCCCTGCTATGCGTTTTTGATGGCTAAGAGGTTTGGAAAGATTGCCAACTATGAGACGTGGTGTGCGCCTAAGTTGGTGAGCAACACGCTTGAAATACTCGACCATGAAATTCCTCGCTTGAAATCAAAGATTGAATCCGTCCAGCTTTGCTTTACCACCGACCCGTTTATGTTCGGATATGAAAAAGTTGGAGAAATGAGTATAGCGGCAATAAAAAAACTCAATGCGGCTGGCATTCGGTGTACAGTCCTCACAAAAGGACTGTTACCCATAGAGTTGACAGAACAATCTCCAGCAAATGAATATGGAATAACTCTTATTTCTCTTGACGAGAGTTACCGCCAAAGAATCGAACCCGGTGCGTCCCCATATGCGGATAGGATTGCCGCACTAAAAGCTCTGTTCGACAAAGGATCCCGGACGTGGGTGAGTATTGAACCTTATCCCACGCCGAATCTCATAAAACAGGATTTGGTTAATATATTAAATACTGTTTCGTTCGCCAATAAAATTATCTTTGGCCGAACAAACTACAGTAAAGAAGTTACGTCATTCACAACCCATAGGGCGTTCTATAATCAGCAGGTTGATATAGTAGTTGATTTTTGCAAAAAAAACAATATTAACTATTACATAAAAAAAGGTACGATCACTTAGGAAAATTACAATAACAAATTTGCATAATCCATATAATGGTAACGACAAACACTATAAACAGCAAAATAATAACATTGCCGTTAATGCGCCTGAGTACCCACAGGATGAAATATACCTGCGGCTTTTTTATTTTATAGAGGTTAAAATGGAGGTAGCAGTGATGAAAGAAAAAACCCTTGTTATTCTTGATCCAGTTTTGAAGAAAGGGTTTACAGCAGTACCTAATTCGGTTTTAACCGCACCAAGGCTGTCTTTGCCTGCAAAGTCCATCTATGCAATATTGCTAATGTTTGCCTGGCAAGAGGACGAGTGTTTTCCCGGACAAGAAAGACTAGCTGAAGTAGCTAACTGCACAGACAGGACAATTCGTAAATACCTTGATGAACTCAGGGAATTCGATTTAATTTCGTGGGTTCAGCGAGGGCTTAATCAGACCAACATCTACTATATCCATGATACTTCAAAAATACAGAGACTGAAAGCCTTGAGCGACAAGGACCGGAAAGCTCTTTCCGTTCCGGACCGGAAAGGATGTTCCGGTCAAGAACGGAAAGAGCTTTCCGACAAAGAATACTCAGTTAAAAGATCTGTTGTTGTTGTTGAGCAGCCCGGTGTGGGAAAAACTACAAATCATGAAATTGCAAGCAGCACTGTTGAGAATGACGGCGCTGCTTTTGCTTTGCCTCCGGCAAATACCGATGAAACTAATCAAGTAATCAACCACCAAACTTATACGGAAAATGGCAAGGAAGAAGAAAAGCCTGAAGAACCTCCGGCATGGGAACAGATTTGCTCAAAAGTCAGGGCAGTGGCCGGAGTTGATATATCCGTTAGCTTCGCAAAGGAGATTGAAAAGAAACACCCTCCGGAAAAAGTATCTTTAGTCCTTGACGAACTGCGCCGCCAGCTCTCACAGGAAGCCGAGATCCGGGGAGTGGGAGCCTGGCTGCGCTACGCGCTGGAAAACGATATCCAGCCGGACCAGCCGGCAAAGCCAAGTATAACTCATAAAAGTGGGGATAAAAACAACAACATAACCTCCAGAGATGGGCCCGGAGGTAATAGACATAAAAAGACACTAGAGAAGGAACGCAAGAAAGAATTTATCAAAACTTTGTATATCTGACGAGGGAGGCTTAAGCATGAAAGCGATCAGCGAAATACTTCCGGTTGTGCTAAGAAGAATTTGGGCAATCCAAACCAGAAAATGGGGATATGAGTCTGACTTATAATGTCTGGCCCCTTGGTGCTTAACCGTGCAGCCGCTGGGAATACCTGACCTGGTCGAAACCGGACACAGGAGCCGGTGGGAGTCTGAGCGGTGACGTAGCCGCAAGCGGAGCGGTTCCAGGGACCGGACATGTTTTTAAGAAAAGCTTTGGGAAGGAGGTGCTCAAAATAGCTTGAGGGCTGGTTACTTAGCGGTAGAACAGCCCTCAAAACCTAACAACCCAGGGGCCGCGGAGGCCTCCGGTGAGGTCAATTATAACATGCCGGTTGCCACCTGCGCTACCTGGGTAAATCCTAAAAATTAAAAGGAGGCGTACCAGGTGGCGCAAGAAAATTTGATGGTTGTACCGGCTCAGGATGCCGGGCGCGGCGCTGGCTTGGAGCAATATACTTACGTGGAATCCAGGATAATTGATTTTGCTTCAAGGTTTATGAACAGAACGGCTGAAGAACGAAGAAATTTCCTTGTTCTGGTGGAAGAACTTAACGATGATTCAGATGACAAAGTTAAAAATATAGCTCTCGAATTTATCAGGGACCTTTGCGAAGCGGCGGACAAAAGGGAAGGTGAACGCAGTGGCGCATGAAGTAAGGGAATTTAGTGAAACAATCATAATTATGCATGGCTTAGAGGTGGATTTTGCTAAGTTATCAAATGATGTGGTTCTTGTTAGTCTAGAGCTTGCAAAAAAGCTTATTTGTGAGGACAAGGGAACGGAAAAGCAGCAAAGCGTATTAGGTGATTGCAGTGGCACTGTGAAAAGGAGAGTGTCATAAATGGTGTTTATAGGGTGAGATATTATTACTTACCTGTAAAATTTTTGACATTTGGGTAATGTGATAGTGTCAAAGTATTTACAATCGCACATTTAAATAGGGGTGATGCCTGGCAATAGCGGTAAATATTTCTTGTGCGGCTTGTCAGAAATGGTAAAATAATGTTGGGTATACGGAACTGAGGGCGGGCCTCACCTGCCGGGGATTATAATCCGAAAGGGGGTGAGGCAGAAATGATTCAAATATCAGACGCAATTCAAATCGTAATAGCCGTAACTCTTCTGCTAACCCTCGTCGTGCTAATAGCTGACCGGCGGAAGTAATTGAAAGCCCTTGAAGCTGCTGTAACAGTTTCAAGGGCCTAAGACGAAACCCCGGCAAGCGAGGCACCTACGCCGTTCCTCAGTTTCAGTATTCCCATTAATTTAAGGAGTGATAACTTTAAGTAAATAATATATCCGGATTATGGGGGTTGTCAAGATTAGGAATGTGCCCGGTCAAGTAATCTTTTCTCAGGCGCGTGTGTTTGGCGTTTGGGAAGAGAAAGGGGCTTGGGTAGTATAAAATTATTACTCTTGGATTTTGATGGTCTAAAAAACAGACTTAAGGAGGTTTTTTAAAGTGAAGAGAGTTATTGTTTTTGTTGTTGTTCTAACCATGTTTACTATTTCGGTTCCCTGGCTGCGCACGGTTCACGCAGAGCAGGCAAGCCAGGATCAACCTGTCATTTCGGTAGTATTCAAAATCGGGGTGCCCTACTACGTTGTAAACTTGCAAACTCCTGGAGTAAAGATGGATGTATCCCCGTTCATCCAGAACGACCGGACTTACGTGCCGGTGCGCTTTCTGGGCAACGCTTTGGGAGTGAGCAATGAGAATATCACCTGGGACGATGATAGTCAGATGGCAACCATCAAGGGGGCTGGTGCAACACTGCAAATGACTATTGGAAACCTATGGATGAATGTCAACGGGGATAAACACGGCCAGGCTATGGATGTGACGCCGGTGCTTATGTCCTCGCCAACTTGGAGGACGTTCCTGCCAGCTCGGTACGTTGCCGAGGGATTAAAATTTCAAGTAACTTGGGACGAAGCAACACAGACCGTGGTTTGCTGGCCTGCGGGAACACCGGAGCCGGACGTGAGGGTTGCGGCAAACTGGTTAAGCTGGCAAAAGGAAGAGGCGGTAACTGGTACGTCAACGTTGAATAATTATCAGATACCGATAAATACGAGTCTACGTATTGATTGGGGTATAAAACCAAACGACCCTAATCACTGTGAAATGTATCTCTGGCTAGATATAACCAAAGAAGGTTCATGGAATGAAGCTGAAGCAATTCTATCCCAAGGTCTGGACAATCAGACGGTCAGCGAATTGATGGACTATGCTAGGCAGAAAACAGATATTAATCAGAAATTACCAGGGAGGTATTGGAATTCTTCTAATGGTAAATCCTCTCGCGTAAGCTCCAATTTTGGTGATACTGTAATTAATATAACGATTTGGAGCGTTCCACAGCCAGCAAACATTATATCAGGTAACTAAATAAAATTATTAGTTAAAAATAATAAGGAGTGTTTTTCGTGATTAAAAGATTGTTCGCTATGGCGGCGATCTTTCTTTTTTTGTTCGCTGCATATAGTAGGTATAGTTACGCCGAACTATACAATCCCGATCTAGCAATAGCCAATGCTCTGGCTGGTGGTTACTATACACAGGAAAGCAATGGTAAAAGTATCAATTATGTTCCTGTCTCAACACTGACAAATTATCAAGTAGGAAACAACTACTTTGGAGCTTTGGTGTACGGAAGTCCGCAAGATGTACCGGGAAACGATTATCGTAATGGTCAGTATCGTTATCTTGGTTACACGAAATATGGTGATAAATATACTAACATAGGTTTCCCTCCCGACTCTTACGCGAACGGGGCATATTTAGACGGGCAAGAGTGGATACCAGAACCTTGGAAAAATGGTGCTACTGGTATTACTGAACCAAACCCATACGATGGCTCAATGGAGTATTATCAAAACATTAAGAATGGCATTTACATGTATTATCAGGGTGGCACAAACATCAACGGCTATAATGTTGCTGGCGAGGCTGTATATCCGAATTTTTGGGACAACATCGTGCAGTATGTCCACATCCTTGCCCCCTCAACCCAATACGCCTGGGGAATTGGCAGGATGTGGCACCGCGATGAAAGTGGTAATCTTTGGTACTTAACAGTGCCACTTATGCCTACGGAACTTTTATCAGGTGGTTCGCAGCCTACACCTAAGTACCCTGACTATGCTATAACAAATGCCACTATTAACTCAACCAATATTGAAATTGGAAAAACCTGTAATATCTCATTTAATGTTAGCCAAATCGATCCGCAGTTTGCGGACTATAAAACTGTTTCATTAAAAGCGGACAGGGACGGTTATCAATTTTATTCCGGCAATTTATCTATCCGAAACACTGACGGGCAAAAAACTGTCACTATCCCCTGGACATGCCCGGGTGGTATTAGTAGTTCTTTAATTACCCTGAAGGTGAACGGCGGAAAAGTGCCGGGGGATTCTAACCATGCGATTGCTGAAAATGAAAGATACACCAACAACGAACAGATATTAAATATCACGGTGGGAGGTGGTGGTGAAACGCCGGAAGAACCGCAGCCTTCTCAGTACAATATATCCGGCACCAGTATTCGTTACAATGACGGTAAGACAACGGCTGATTTCGACAGCACATTTACTATGCCTGGTACGGCCGTAATACGTTTTTACGTTCAGAACAGCAGCGGTTCTTTGGAGCTTAAAGACAGTGCCATTCATAGCTTTTCGGCTCAAGGCTCTGTTTCGGCAAAATTTGATTATACTACCACTAATACAATTGTTGCTGCTGTTAACTGCTATTACAGCGGGGGGAGCTGGGTGCCTGAAAAGTATCACGGAAACGATCATATTGATAGACTTGAAACAACGTACAGTGATAACGTTCTTAGAATTACGCCGACCCGGCCGCCTTCTAGAGAATACCATGGGGAAAACTCTGTGAAGGTGACTGTGAAAGTGGTGGAAGAAAGAGTGACTTATGAGACCGTAGATGTATATGGATGGAAAATGGTTGGCAGTATTAATAACCCGCCAAAATTCAGAACACGGTTGGTCCCTAATCCCGGTGAACCAGGCGGGCCAGTTCCCTGGTATTACTAATTCGAAAGGATGGTTTTTATGATCCGATTTATTATGGTGTTAATTTCTCTGGCGATGTTTCTAGTACCTATGATTTACACTAGTTTTCAAGGTCCATATGTTTATGTGAGTGGTCAGAAGGCTCTTGTTAGAGTAGATCCAAATGAGACGGCAACGTATGCGGCTAAAACAACAGTGTGTTTTTATACACGTTCTATGGAGGCTGTTTTGTCTGCGCAAGGCATAAAGGATCGCTCAGGGTCCGGATATATATCCGGACCGGGTTATGTCTCTCTTGCTTCTAATACTTATGAAAGTATTTTTTATGACCAGTTAAAGTTTGACAATGCAACTAATTATGGAATCAAGGCTTATCCACTGGTAGAGGCCGATAGAGACGAAAAAGATTTCTCTGGAGGTGGATTTTTGGTGAAATCCCCGAATGTAGGTTCCGCTGTTTTGTATACTGCTGATGGTATAGATACTGATGCAAAGGGATATAACGTTAATATTACGGAAGTATCGGGTGATAATTTCTCTTTCACCACTCCAGAAGGAAGAAAGTTAACCTATTCCGATTCCGGATCTCCTATTGTACAAAACAACGCCTTTGTCGGTGCGGCGCAGGTGAGCATTGGTGAAAATGATACTGAAACAAACTGCAAGGGGTTGTCAGCGCCGGTGATGTACCGCGAATTGCTGAAAACTGAAAACGAAGGCTGATATTAATCATGTCGGCCAGGCCATAGACGGCAAGGCACTGGTGGTGCATTGGGACAAGTAGCAAGCTCCCTACTCCTGATCTAAAAACATCCTGAAAGCTGGTGGTCAATATACCAGACGATGCGGACGATACCCTTATTGAATGGCTGAAAATAGCCGAATCGACATTTGACGACTGGGACAACGAGGAAGATAGTGTGTATGATTGATGATAATATATAAGCAGGTCCATTAAATGGCAGCGGGTAGGGCTTCCCCACTGCCATTTAAATATGTGGGAAGTGTTGCAAGTGTAAAAATTTTTACACTTGCAACTTAACAATGATAAAGAAAAAGAGGGAGAATATGAAATTCCGAATTGACGGTCTGAGCCTATTTGGTAGCAGTCATTATGACACCCTGGAAGAAGCGAGGAAAAACATATTCGATAAAAAAGGCCGTAAGGGTAGTATTAACGTGGAAATGACGGAAAAAGAATATATCACCCTCATTAACAGCTATGAGGCTCAACTAGACAAAAACGTAGCTATGATCAATACCTTACAGCAGGAAAACCAAAAACAGAAAAAACAAATTGAAACACTGCAAAACACACTTGTTCATCCTGAAGTGGTGGAAAACATAAAACATCAAGCCCGTCAGCAGATAAATGCTGAAGTAGAGGCAAAGGAGAAAATAACAGAAGAGCTTACAAAACAGATAGAAATATTAACCAGGCGGGAAGAGGGCTTGAGAGAGGCCCTTGGCAGATGGCGAAAAAAAGCCACTGGCGAGGACTTGCGACCGCCAAAAGACTTAAAGCAAAAAGGATTCCAGTACCGAGTCGTAAAAAATAGAATAGTGAAGATGTATTTTCTGGAGAAATACCTGCCGCATTCCTTTGATACCGGTTTCAGTGAATTGGAAGGATATGCTCTGTTGGAACTTGCAAAGGGGGTTAACCTCAAAAAAATATATTTAGACCGTGGTAAGTGGGTAGCACAATACGAATCACTCAATCCGCTGGGATAATACTTTTAAGACCTTGCATTTTATGGTGCCTATGGTATTATTGTATTGTCTATTTAATCCTACACTACGTACCCTTCATGCTTAATGCGTGACGCTAAACGGCAAGAAGGAAAACATCAGATGCAAGCGTGATGCTGGCATATTGCATATCTGATGGGTAACATTTATGGGATTCTTCCACTATTTTATCTCCAGGAATAGTGCGGATGGAAGCTCCGGAGCATGTTGAGGGCGATAAGCGGCAACTGCTGAAGAATCTTACTGGCTCCAGGTAAAAACAAGCGAAAAGCGAGGCACAACTTGGAGAGCAAGGCCGAAGCGAAGAGCAAGGCTGTGCGGAAAAGAGCCAAGGAGCTGTGTGTAGACAATGTGATGCGGTACATCTGAACCGACTGCTGAAGGCGAAGATGTGTTTCACCAGTATTGGACGAAAACGGGTCCACCGGAAAAAAACCACGTTGGAGACGTGTGTTTCGGGTATTTGAAGGTTACTTGCCGGACCGGGAACTGACGGCATGGACGCGCTAAAGCGCGCCGGGTTTATTTAACCAAACCAAGTGGATGCTTGGTTGAGTGGGGATTTGGCAACTGACCCCATAAAATACGGCTAAAAAGGCACAGCACGATGATCGAGCAGTCTCAAAAAGACGTAAGTGCCTTCGCCACTGGAGCGTGAGTTCCACCCTTTGGGTTATGTGGCACCCCGGTGTTCAACGAACAGAACTTTGACAACATAACACCCGCTGCCGTCTCTGTCTTACGGAGCGATTTAAAAATCGCTGAGGCGATTTTTTAAAGGAGCGGAGTAAGACAGAGACGGCCAGAAATATCCCGGCAAATTCGCGGAGCGCGAGGTCTTCAGGGTTCGCTTAAAAAGAGAACCGCGAGAGTTGGCATCAGGGATGATTAGTTTTATTCTTTTTTAAGGGTCGGATAAAATCTGAACCTTTTTTGATTTTTATAGTAACTTTTATTAATGTTATCTACACTAAACACGGTTAAATAAGATGAGGCAATAAAAACAAGTAAATATGATTGTCAGAGGACATAAATATGGAAAAGAGGAATATAATTTATTCACCATTCTCAAGTATAACATTTGATTATAAGCATTGTTTTTTGTGTGGAGGATTACTAACTGATAGCAATGTAAGCGATGAACATGTCTTTCCTAAATGGCTTTTACATAAGTATGATTTATGGAACCAACGTTTGTGTTTATTTAATGAAACTTTAATTCCATATAAAAACCTTACAATTCCATGCTGCAATGATTGCAATGGAGTTTATTTATCTAAATTGGAAAATGATATAAAGTCTGCTATAGAACATGGTTATAAGAGTTTTATGGAGCTTGATGAAATAACAATCTTTAAATGGATGACTAAATTATTTTACGGATTATTGTTCAAGGACTTATCATTATCTGTAGATCGAGCAAATCCTCAAAAAGGACATTTAATGGAACCCGAGATGCTTTCAAAATTTAAGATAGTACATGTTTTTCTTCAATCCGTAAAGCCAAAAGTAAAATTTACAGGAAATGTTTTTTCATTATTTGTTTTTAATGTACATACAAATCCTAAGAATGATAACAAATTGGATTTTTTCTTTTCAGATGATTTGCTCCGTTTGCAGCTTGCCATTCAAGTGGGTGACACTGGAATAATTTGTTGTATTGGCGAAGATGGAATAATTAAAGAATCATTGGATAACTATTTGAAGCCATTTTACTCTATAAAGATTCACCCAATACAATTTCGTGAAATTATTGGTAGAGTTTTTTACAAGAAATATATATTACAGGTTCCACCGGCATATATTTTTGTTAACTCTGAAGATGAATGTTCGATAGTTTCAATGCTTTCATCTTTTACTGGTAAATATTTTGCAGATATTAAACAAAAAGAATTAGCCTATTTTATATATAAGCAGTTGAAACCTTTAGGATTTACAGAAGAAGATATTTATCATACTAAACTTGATGCAGTCACAAGTTATTTAACTAATCATTATGGAAATGTTCATTTGATCGATCAGTATGGGAACGTTATCAGTGATGTTACCATTAAGCATAATGGTTATAAAGGAGATTTATTTCCCCCAAAAAATAATAAACCAAATAATTAAATAATATCCATGACAAAAAGAACTTTTATTGTTGCACAACATTAACAGATTACGCTATATACAGGGATAGGTAGTGTGGCGAATTTTGCAGATTGCATAAACTCATATTTAAAGTTATGGGCATTCGAATTATAGTACAACACGATAATCCGGATGCCTTCTAATATTTACCGGCTGTGTAGCCGGTTTTAATCTTTTAGGGGGTGATTTGTATTTCCATCATTAAGTATAAGTATAAAAAAACTGGTGTTGGTGTGGTGGATAATCTCGGTGCACAGTTGGAAAAAGTGATCAGGGGAGCCAGTCAAGGGAGCATTGAAACGAAATACCGTTATATCGCCGCCGCCAATAGGTTTATCGGTTTTGTGGGAGTTCACTTTAAGCTGAAAAAGCTTCAAAACATCCAGGACAAGCATATTGAAGCTTACGCGGCGCACATGAAAAGCCGCGGCTGTAGCGACAAGTATGTAAAGAACGATCTAAGCGGGATAAGATACCTGCACCGGCAGATCCCGCAGGCAAGGTATAGCTTAAAAGATAGTAAGACGGCAAATAAGGAAATGGGGCTGGGCAGTACTCCTGACGGAAGGGCGGACAGGGCATGGACGGAACGTGAGCTTTCTCAGATGAAGGCCAGGGCTGTGTCAATTGGCCGGTATGACATCAACAGGACCATGGAAGCGATCAGGTCCACGGGAATGAGGTTGGACGAAGCGGCCAGCCTCCGGCGCTCTGTAGTTGAGGATGCGCTGAAGTCTGGCGTATTACATTTGAAAAACACCAAAGGTGGCCGCCCCAGGGAAGTACCTCTTACCGACAGAGCTGTAGCTGTCTTTCAAGAGGCGCTGAGGAATTCTTCCCGGGGTGGCTATGCTTTTACCCCAGCTGGCATGAGGGTTCATGTTTATGAGAAGAAAGTTGAAAATTTTATATACAATCACCGTAAAAAAATTCAGGATCAGGAGAGGAAATTTACCGGCCACAACCTGGTTCCTAATGATAAGGGCGCTCTTACGCCTCACGGGTTGCGGCACTCTTTTGGCCGCGAATTTATTACTAAGCGGTTTAAGGAATACCTTTCCTCAGGTATGGGCAGGGAAAGAGCTATGACGATGGCTAGAGAGGATACAACGAAGGTTCTTGGTCACGACAGGAAAGAGACAACTTACATCTATGCTCCGGAGAATTTGTTGAACTTTTAGTAATAATCTTGATTGGAGAGTGATTATCAGTGGAATTCAGACTGGGAGTAGAGATTCATGTTAGATAAATATGTTCTCCCAAAGCGAGTTTATATAAGTTCTCACGCGACTGAAATGTATTTAAGCCGCGTACTTGGAAAGCCGTCAACCAAAAGAAATTTTCAGACTGCCCGACTTTTTTTAAGTCATATGTTAAGTAATCGTGTATGTCGTTTTATTGGATCTCGAAGGGACGAAGCGGCTTTTCGTCTTAAATTAGCTTTTTGTGGCATTGTATTCATTTACGAGCCGCGATGTAATGAGGTCTATACGATTTATCTGGATAAAAAAAGCGAGGAACGTTTAGAAATGTGCATGCGAATACCTGCTGACTTTATAGTATCAGAGCAAGTTAAGAGTAAACTGGGGAAAAGAATCAGGGAAAAACTTTTTAGGTATGAGTGGCCGGTTGTAACGGCAAAAGCGAAGCCTAACCGCCCAACGTCCATATTATGTGTGAAGGCTGGTAACTGGCTTATTAACCTGGATATGGTGAAAAGAGAGGTTTCAGGTGCTTTACTATTTGGATGTCCTTCTAAGGATTATGAGTTAGAGAAAGATTTTGATTATTAAATTGGACGTGCTTAATAATGGCGGCCAGTCCCTGCCTGCCGGTTTACTTGTATAAGAAGCAAGTAAAAATAGACCCCTGCGTGGGGTCTATTATATTAGTTCTGAAAGGATGAGTTAAAAGTGAAAGAAAGAAAGGTTAGTAAGAAATCTATTATTCTTAGTTTTCTTGAAAAACAGGACCAAATACCAGTATCTGAAATAGCTATATTACTATATGGAAATTACAGTATGTTGGAACATGTTAAAGTTGTAAATTTGTTATCTGCTTATCGAGCCAATGATCCAAGATTTAAAAATATAAGGGTGCGTAATAAACATATTTGTTATGTGTAATATTTGCTTTCATAAGTAGCAATCGGATTGGCTGTGAAATATATGGAATCATTTTGAGGACTGGTGCATGAACAGTAATAATTATACTTACTATGATCCGCTTTGACTTCCACAAAACGACATAACATAAGCGCATCTAATGTTGCCGCTTTTTTTAGACGTGGTGTATCAGGTAACTGTATTCCACGAGATAATTTGTGATCCGGTGGGTAGTATATATTCTCTTCTTGTTGTAGTAAAAGGATAGGCCTTGTATCTCTGATTTCTATACATCGTGAGATAGGGTAAAATTGTTCTAATTTATAATACTCTCTTGTCTTAACACGCCATAGAACATATCGTAGGGCAAGGTTAAGCATGTTAGGAAGATTTTCTTCAGTAAATGGACCTTTAATTAATATATTAAGAAGATTAATAGCATCTTTTTTGCTGAAAACGTCTAGTTTACTTGACGCAGATTGACTAGCCTCAAATCGAGCCAGAACCTGAGCTGCACAACAACTAAACGATTTTTGCCATGATACAGGTTCAACAATTTGACGAAGATTATATTCAGTTTGAAAATTTTCGTTAAAAATCTCAGCATAATGCCTAATGTCTTCAAAATCCGGATCATCTTCAAATACCCAGTCTGACGGAATTTCCCGGATCGATTGTGTATTCGTCTCCTTTTCTATTTTATCAAATAAAATGTTACTTAAAAACTGATTTATATATTTGCCCCAACGGGTTCCTATATCCCATGCAGCTGAAGGGCGAATAAACCGGATACCAGATATATAGGCTGTAAGTGTGCTATAAGGTATACCAAAAGACTTAGCTACTTCTGTTACATGATTATCACTTGCAATTACTGTTAAATCTAATATGCTTCCAGGTCGTAAAGAGAACATTATTATACCTCTTTCAACATAGTTTTTTACATTGTGGTTGGATAGCCTAACTCTTGATAATTATATCAATGTGTAATTATGAATTGTGATGTGTGAATTGAACTAAGGCAACCCGTTTTTTATATCATGGCCGGTTCCATATTATCTCCTAAGTAGTAGCCCTCCCGGATCTTCCTGGAGATCTGCCCTGAATTAATTATACACATTATACAATGTTTGTGAAATATTTTCTTGACATTTGTGTTAACACATTCTACAATAAATGTAGAATTACTGATAGTATTTAGATATTATTTTATTATTTTACATTCCCGTGGACCCGGTCCCGCCCCGGTATAATAAGCGCGGGTGCCTGTACTATAAAAGGCTGCGTCGTAAATACGCGTTAAGAATAGGGGGGAGTCTTTTGATTTTTCCGCCGGTGACTAAAGTAGTTTTTGCCGCTGACGCGAGCGGCAAAATAAAAGCTCGCCTAAAACCAGGTACGGCGGCGAGAGATCTTAGACGAAAAAAAGCACGAAAAATTTCTGATAATTTAATCCAATATGATGCAGAATGGAAGGACAAAGAACCTATTGTGCCGCGTGATGACGAAATAATTCTAATAGGGACAATCTCTAAATATTCAATGAGAAGAAGTTGGTTGAAAACTGATAAAAAAACACTCAACAATATTTTCGAACACAACGAGAGAGTAGCTAGACTAGTCATGCCTGGTCTAGAAAGCATTCCCTTGGGTGATCCACATCCGGTGACAGACATTATGCTTATTTATAAAAAATGTTCGCTAGTTAATTAAACTACCGGCAGAATATCAATAACAAAGCTAGAACACTAAAAAAACCGGGAATTCCCGGTTTTTTTTAGTGTTCTAGGATTTAAATTTGCCCAGGTCTTTTTTTGTATTAGGACAAGACTTTATTTTCATAAGATATTAGGGGGTGGTGCCTTGAAAAAAGGGAAAAACGCAGGAAACAAGAAGGTATGTGAGAGTAGTTGGCGTGTAGTAGTTGAGGCCGTGGGCACGCCCGGACAGCGTGAACAGGCAATCAAACAAGCGACTAGATATGTTCTTTCGCGAATTACAAACAGGAAAAAGACACCCCGATCTGGAAATCTAAGTCGTTAAATATCCTAAGGGGGTGGCTTATTGCTTGCGGTAATTTATCTCAGAGTGAGTACAGAGGATCAAGCCCGGGAGGGGTACAGCCTGGAGGTCCAGGAGGAAAGGTGTCGGCGGCGGGCTAGTGAACTTGGGTGTAAACGGGTGGAGGTTTTTTGTGACGATGTTACCGGTGAAATTCTCAATCGTCCTGCTCTTACATTGATACTGGAACGAATCCAACAAGGTGGAGTAGATTATTTCATCTGCTTTGATCCTGACCGGTTGGCCAGGAAACTTATGAATCAATTGGTTATCACAGAAAAAATTGAACAAGCTAGAGTCAAGATTGATTTTATCAATTTCGAGTGGCGTGACACTCCCGATGGAAGGCTATTTTACCAACTCCGGGGTTCTATTGCTGAATTTGAAAAAGCTAAAATATTAATGAGGACCAGTGATGGTAAAAAGAAGAAAGCCGAGAAAGGAATGCTTACGCATAGCCCCGGTATCTATGGATATGGCTATGATAAAGAAACAGATACCCTTTGGGTCAATCAGGAGGAGGCTCGTGTGGTATGCATGATGTATTCCTGGGTGCTGGAGGCCGGACGGGGGCAGTATGTTGGCCCTTATGAAGTCGCCCGCAGGTTAAATGACATGCAGATATCGCCTCCCAGAGGGCCGAGAGACAAAAGTAAAGAGGCATACTGGCATCGTGGTACTGTGCGTCGCATACTCACGAATGAAACTTATACCGGTACATTGTATTTGCGGGTAGAAGACTCAACGGGAGTTAAGAATAACCGCTATCGCGCACCGGAAGAAAAAGTTTCACGTAAAAAAAGACCTCGGGAAGAATGGTGTGCCGTACAGGTTCCGTTAATTGTTGAGCGGCAGATCTGGGAGGAAGTGCAGTACCGGCTGCGGGATGCGAGACGAATAAAACCGGGTATGTCAATCGAGCAGTATCTTTTAAGTGGTTTGGTCCGGTGCGGAGCTCCCGAATGTGGCCATACGATGCACGGCAACCGTATTTCGAGAAGAAGCAGGGTGAAAGACAGCATAAAATATTACAGATATTACGTCTGTACGGCGAAAAGTCCCGGTATTACTGGGGTGGAACGTTGCCGGTCTTCAAGCGTGCCTGCTGACCGGTTGGAGAAAATCGTATGGGATAAAGTATCGGGTTGGCTGACCAACCCACAAGTGCTTGCTATGGAATTAAAGGAGCAAGGTGTTGGAGAAAACTTAAAGCTATTAGAGGAAGAAATAGTGGGAGTGCGACAGCAACTTGATGCAGCCAGCGAGGAACGCGCCCGAATTATTCGTGGATACCAAAAGGGTATTATACCTGAAGATGAGGGCGATAAGATTCTGATTGAGATTAAAGAGCGGGTCGAGAGGATGGAAAAACGACTGGCGGAATTGATTGAAGAATCCCACCGTCAGCAACTCCTGGAAGAAGAGCAACTAGCTTTTAGAGAGGCTGTGGATGAATTCGCCGGCAGGCTGCAAGAACTGACTTTCGAGGAAAAGCGACATGTAGTTCGCTTACTGGTTGATAAGGTTATTGTTGAAGGCCGGAATGTTGTTATAAGGGGCCGGATACCAGGTGTTTTGCCAGGTGGTAGCGGCCTTAATAATAGTGAAAAAGTATTAGACAATGGGAACTTCACTCTGCGGGGCGGTCCCGTCGATCATCGCCACACGAATGGCCGGGATATGGATGCCATCCAGAGAGTCGTTGTCGGATGAACAGCAGTGGAACTCAACATCGTATCCTTTCTCCAACATCGTTTCGCCGATTTTGCGCATAAACGTTGATTTTCCGACACCCGGCCCGCCTTTTAAAATGAAGACGCGGGTGGCGTCTTTTTCAATAATATGATCGTAGAAAGAATAAAAGCCTAGTGATGTGTTGCCGCCGGGGAATAGTTTGGTCAGTTTCCCATTTGCCATTATCCAAACCTCCTTGTTTGGTTTAATATGTCGCAAAAGGTGACTTGCCAAGACGGAATCAAATCAGTGTTTGGCCGGGGTTTTTAATATGTAAACGTATTGCTCTGTCTTAAATATCTATTATAAAAAGCAGAGGTTATGATTTGTTTGGGCAGGGAATTAATGGAGGGCTATTTCCCCGTCTTGCGGCGGGAGTATCTTTATTGAACATGGTGTGTTAAAATAAAGTTCAATTCACAGTCGTTTCGAGGTGTGTCCCATGTTTGGGGCCAGGATCGTTATTGCCGATGCTGATGTTAATTCTCGTAAAAAGTTAAAAGAAATTCTGATCCTCGCGGGTTATCTCGTGGTCGGCGAGGTGAGTGAAGGCAGGAGCGCTCTCAAGGTGGTCTTTCAGACCGACCCCGATCTTGTTATTATGGATACAATGTTGCCGGGCGCGGCAGGTCTGGATATTATCAGAATTATTGAAGAACACCGGGTTGCTCCGGTAATCCTGCTGGCCGACTCCCGGGGACGGGATATGCTGGAAGAAGTCAAAGATTCCTGGATTTTTGCTTTCCTGGTAAAGCCGGTAAGCGACGCGCAGCTGGTTCCCGCCATAGAAATAGCAATTGCTAACTTTAGGAAATTCATCAAGCTGGAAGAGGAAAATAAAGGGCTTAAACAAGCGCTGGAAGAAAGAAAACTTGTGGAAAAAGCCAAGGGCTTGCTGATGGAGGCCAGGGCGCTAAGTGAGAAAGAAGCTTATAAATACTTGCAGAGATTAAGCATGGACAATTGTGTGCCGATAGTCAGGGTCGCGAAAAAAGTTATTAAACTCTATAGCAAAAAGGATAATAAGCGCCAGTGATTGTATACAATATTTTATTTGTAAACCGGTTGATTTTTTAAGAGTAAATGTTTATACTTGTTTATGTAACTTAATACTTTTTGGGGCAAAGGCGTCCTTTGAAGACCGGTAGAATTACCGGGTCTTTGGAGGGCATTTTTTATTTTTATATGAAAAGAAATGCGTTATCAGTATCTAGATTATGAATAAATAAATGGAGGTTTACTTTGAAAGTCTTAACCAGAGAGGAAGTATTGGAAAAAGCCAAAGAATATAATGTCAAATTTATCCGCCTGCAATTTACCGACATTTTCGGTTCTTTTAAAAATATTGCCATTACTGTAGAAGAACTGGAAAGGGCGCTGGCAGGACAGGTCATGTTTGACAGCGCCGTTGTCGAAGGTTTTATTCGCAACCAAGAAAGCGAAATTTATCTTTACCCCGATCCGGCCACGTTTGAGATCTTTCCTTGGCGTCCCAGGGACGGCGCGGTAGCCAGGCTGATCTGCGACATCTGTTCCGCGGAAGGAGAAACTTTTCCCGGCTGCTCCCGCTCCGCCCTGAAAAGAGTGTTGAAAAAAACTGCCGGCACGGGGTTGCAGTTGCGGGCCGGCGCGGAAATTGAGTTTTTTTTGTTCCACGCCAATGAACAGGGCAAGGCCACCACTATCACTCATGATCACGCGGGTTACTGTGATTTGTCTCCGGTGGATTTGGGTGAAAACGCGCGGCGGGATATGGTGCTGACGCTGGAAGAAATGGGCTTTGAGATTTCTTCCTCCCACCACGAGATAGCTCCCGGACAGCACGGGATATTTATCAAGGAGGACAGTGCCTTAGCGATCGCGGACAAAATCGCCACCTTTAAATTTGTTGTGCGGACCATCGCCCAGCGGCACGGGCTGCACGCGTCATTTATGCCTAAACCGCTTGCTGGGGAAAAGGGCTCCGGTATGCGCCTGCACTTGTCGCTTTGGCGTGAGGGAAAGAATATCCTTGAAGACTCGAATGACGGTTTGGGCTTGAGTGAGACGGCCTATCATTATATCGGGGGCGTACTGGGGCATGCCCGGGCGATTACGGCTATTGCCAACCCGCTGATTAATTCGTACAAGCGGCTGCTGCCGGACGAACTGTCTCCGTGTCTGGTGGCCTGGTCTGAAAAGAACCGCAGCGCAATGATCCGTGTCCCCGCGCAGCGGGGGTACGGTACCCGTTTCATTCTGCGCAGTCCCGATCCGGCCTGCAACTCTTATTTGGTCCTGGCCTCTGTTCTGGCGGCTGGAGAGCGCGGTCTTGCCGCAAAGATTGAGCCTCCGCAGCCGTTGCCGGAAAATCACCCGGGACCCGGAGAGCTGAGGGAATTGGTCAGAAACAACGGGCTGCCGCGCTCCTTTAACGAGGCATTGCATGCCCTCGCTGAGGATGAGACTGTCTGCGCGGCGCTGGGGGAACACATAGCCAGGTGTTACCTGGAAGCAAAAAGAGAGGAATGGGAGCGCTTTATGGCTGAAGTCCACCAGTGGGAGCTTGACGAGTATCTGGCCAACTATTGAAAAGCTTGGAACAGGCTACTCCCAGGGAGGCACAGGGTGATCAAGAAATGACCTTTGGTCTTGAGCTAAATATCTGATTAACGAACTGGAAGGGAGGGGGACCCACCAAATTATAATCCGGCGATGTTTCACAAAGAACAGAGAATAAAAGAGAGAGATAATTTAGGAGGATGGTACAATGACATTCAGTAAAGGCATTAATGCCAGCGCGGCTACTTTAACCAAGCTGCGCACCGGAGACAGCAAGTGTGAATTTAGCGGCATGTGTGTAACCTGTCTGGACGGCTGCCCGGGTTTGTGCGAGATCGGCAAATCTTCCGTCCGCAGCAAAGAAGTGCTCTACCCGCAGCCTTTCGGGAAAACTACCTCGGCTTCGCAAAAGGATTATCCGGTTGATTACTCCCACTTCAACATTATGGGTACGGCTGTCGGCGCGATCGGTATCGAAGCTGACTCCGATAAAGCGATATTCCCGGCCGTAAGCCTGGAAACTGAAGTCGGCTCTGTAAATAAGATCAGCCTGGACCTGCCCATTGTGGTAGCGGCCATGGGGTCCACCAATGTTGCCGCCGACAACTGGGATCACCTGGCGGCCGGCGCTGCTATTTCGGGTATCGGTATCGCCATTGGTGAGAATGTCTGCGCCATGGACCCCCATGTGGAGATCAAGAACGGACGTGTTGTTCACTCGCCGAACCTGGAAAAGCGGGTTAAAGACTTCCAGAGATGGTACAACGGCAAGGGCTTTATCGCGGTGCAGGCCAATGTCGAGGACACTACGCTTGGTGTTCAGGAATACGCTTTGGAAAAACTCGGCGTCGATGTCGTTGAAATCAAGTGGGGCCAGGGCGCCAAGGATATTGGCGGCGAAGTCAAGCTGAACACGCTGGAGCGGGCGCTTCAACTCAAGAGCCGGGGTTATATCGTGCTGCCCAATCCGGAAGATCCGAAAGTCCAGGCGGCGTATAAAGAAGGCGCTTTCACTGAGTTTGAGCGGCACTCCCGGGTTGGCATGGTCAGCCAGGAAGGATTTATGGCCCGTGTGGAAGCCCTGCGCAACGCCGGGGCCAAGCATGTCATGCTCAAAACCGGAGCCTACCGGCCGGCGGACTTGGCCAGGGCGGTGAAATTCGCTTCCGACGCCAAGATTGACTTGCTTACCGTTGACGGCGCCGGTGGCGGCACCGGCATGAGCCCGTGGCGGATGATGAACGAATGGGGCGTCCCGACGGTATATATCCAGGCGCTCCTGGTTAAGTATCTTGATAAACTGGCTGCCAAAGGAGCTTTTATTCCCCCGGTGGCCATCGCCGGCGGCTTTACCCTGGAAGACCATATGTACAAAGGCCTGGCCATGGGAGCCCCGTACATCAAAGCGATCGGCATGGCCCGTTCGCCTCTTACCGCCGCCATGGTCGGCAAGACTGTCGGTGAAGCGATTAAGAGCGGCAAGGTTCCGCCTGAATACAAGAAATATGGCGCGAATCTGGAGCAGGTTTTTGTGGCCGCGAATGAGTTGAAAAACAAGCTGGGCAGTGATTTTAACAACCTGCCGGCCGGCGCTATCGGTGTTTACAGCTATTGCGAGCGTCTGGCCCAGGGCTTAAGGCAATTCATGTGCGGCGCCCGCAAGTTTGCTCTCCAGTATATCACCAGGGATGACCTTGTCGCCCTGACCAAGGAAGCCGCGGAAATTACCGGCATCCGCTATGTCATGGACGCGGACGCGGAAGAAGTTGAGCAAATTTTAAGCTAAGCCTTAATAAAACAGTTGCCTTCTTAATCATAGTTTTATATAATAACTTTATAGTTGTTTTATATTATAGGTACAAGGGTGTATCTATAGAATCCAGGCAATGATGCCCTCATCAGGTGAATATTCCTGCCAGAGGGCATTTTTATATCCGGCGGAAAAGATTAAGAATGTAGCGGCAACAGGAGGTATGCGCCCATGGGAGAACAAAGGGTAATACTAATCGATAATGATGCCGCCTGGAGAAAGAATGTAAAAGCCATACTGGTTAAAATGGGTTACTGGGTAATCGGTGAGGCTGAGGATGGTCTTACCGGCTTAAAGCTGATCAGGACGAGGCAGCCTGATCTGGTTATCATCGAGGCATTCCTCCCAGGTATGGATGGATTTGAAGTGGCCCGCATTGTCTATGAAGATAAACTGGCTCCCGTAGTATTAATCAGTTCGTCCACACATCAAAATGTGATTGAGAAAGCCAAGAACGCTAAGGTCTTTGCTTTTCTGGTCAAGCCTGAACTTGACTTCAACCTTATCCCGGCGGTCGAGTTGGCTTTGACCAATTATCAAGAAAGAGTTAAGCTTGAGGGCCAGGTGCAGGAACTTCAGAATACGATTGAGACAAGAAAAGTTGTCGAAAGGGCAAAGGGTATCTTAATGGAATCAATGGGTGTTTCCGAAGCAGAAGCTTTTAAGCGCATCCAGAAGCAGAGCATGAATAAGCGGATTTCCATGCGTGCGGTGGCCGAGGCGATAATATTGGCCCATAACCTGTAAGCATTCAATATCTGCGGGCTTTATCAACATGATACGTTAAACCGCGCACGTGGTTGTGCCGGACCGGGCAAAGAAGCCCATAATAGTAGAGGTTAAGCTTGATCTGCTATTATGGGCTTCTTTATTATCATAAAAAATACTTTCTGAAGGGTGGTTGTTATGGAGGTAACTGCAAAGGGACAATTACTGGATAAAGCCAGGAATTTGGGAGTTAAGTTTATCCGCCTCCAGTTCACCGACATCCTTGGTGTGATGAAAAATGTTGCCATCACTATTGAGCAGCTTGATAAAGCGCTTGAGGGGGAATTGATGTTTGACGGTTCTTCCATTCACGGCTTTGCCAGGATTGAAGAATCGGATATGTACCTGCGGCCGGACTTGAAAAGCTTTGCCATGTTTCCCTGGCGGCCCAGGGAAGGCGGGGTTGCCCGCTTAATCTGCGATGTTTATAACCCGGACGGTTCTCCCTTCGCGGGTGACCCGCGCTACGTTTTGAAGAAAGTCCTGGCCGAGGCGGCGGAAATAGGCTACAGTATGCAGGTGGGACCTGAACTGGAGTTTTTCATGTTCCAGATCGACCAAGATGGTAATCCCACTCTGGAAACTCACGATGACGCCGGGTACTTCGACCTCGCCCCGGTTGATCTTGGCGAGAATGCCCGCCGCTCGATGGTGCTTACCTTGGAAGAAATGGGTTTTGAGATAGAAGCCTCGCACCACGAGGTGGCCCCGGGGCAGCACGAAATTGACTTCAAATATTCCGACGCCCTTGATGTCGCCGACAAGATTATGACCTTCAAGATGGTTGTCCGTTCCACGGCCCAACGGCATGGCCTGCATGCCACTTTTATGCCCAAACCCGTTTTTGGCATCAACGGTTCCGGCATGCACATGAACCAGTCGCTTTTCAAGGATGGCCGGAATGCGTTTTATGATCCGTCCGCTCCCGATCAATTAAGCGATGTCGCCAAGCACTATGTCGGCGGCTTGATGAAACACGCCCGTTCCATGGCGGCTGTGACCAATCCCACGGTTAACTCGTACAAACGCCTGGTGCCCGGCTATGAGGCTCCGGTTTACATCGCCTGGTCGGGGCGCAACAGGAGCCCGCTGATCCGCATACCTGCCAAGAGAGGCAATTCGACCCGTGTCGAATTAAGGAACCCGGACCCGGCCTGCAACCCGTATCTGGCCATCGCGGTTGCTTTGAAGGCGGGACTCGACGGGATTAAAAACAAGATCCAGCCGCCCCCGCCTACCGACATAAATATTTATCAGATGACCGCGGAGCAGCGGGACGAAATGAACATCTCCAGCCTGCCGGCCAGCCTTTCGGAAGCGTTGGATGAATTAGCAAAGAACGATGTCATAAAAAATGTATTGGAACCGCACGTTTATGAAAAATTCATCGAGGCCAAAAGACATGAGTGGGACAGTTACCGCGTACAGGTCCATCCGTGGGAGGTAAATGAATACCTGACCAGGTTCTAAGTATTGCTGGAGCATAACGCCGGTGTCCAACTTATGCTAATCTATACAAGATGTACCATCCTCATAGTCCTTTCCCCAAATTTCCGGGTGAAAGGACACTTTTTAACTATACACTTTAAAATTAATATGATATACTTTTGTCTAGTTCCAAAGAAAAAAAGGTACAGTGTTGTACCGCGCTACGGGGCGATGAGGCCTTCACGCACAGGCAAAATTAGCATTATTACCTGTGGTGGGGTCTTTTTGTAATTTATTGCACCGTGGTGACAGCAAAGAGAAAGGTGTGAAATATAAGTGGCTAAGCTTACCAACGACGATGTGCGTAATCTGGCCAAGGACCTGGGCGTTAAATTCGTTCGCCTTCAGTTTACGGATATCTTCGGCATTTTGAAAAATGTCGCCATCACAGTTGAGCAACTGGATAAAGCCCTTGAAGGGGAGCTGATGTTTGACGGCTCTTCCATAGAGGGTTTTGTTCGTATTGAAGAATCTGATATGTATTTGCGGCCCGATCCCGCAACGTTTGTGACTTTTCCCTGGAAGCCCCAGGAAGGCGCGGTTGCCCGTTTAATCTGCGACATTTATGATCACGACGGTAAGCCTTTCACGGGTGATCCGCGATATGTTTTGAAGAGGGCTATACAGGAAGCCGCAGAAATGGGCTACACAATGAATGTGGGGCCGGAAGCCGAATTTTTCCTTTTCCATGTTGACAGTGAAGGAAAGCCCACTACAATTACACACGACAAGGCCGGTTACTTCGACCTCACGCCTGTTGACCTGGGGGAGAACGCCCGGCGTGACATGGTCATGACTTTGGAGCAAATGGGCTTTGAGATAGAGGCCTCGCACCACGAGGTGGCGCCGGGCCAGCATGAAATTGACTTTAAGTTTTCAGAAGCTCTGGATATAGCCGACAAGGTTGTTACCTTCAAGTTTGTAGTGCGCACCATTGCCCAGCGGCATGGCCTGCACGCCACCTTCATGCCCAAGCCGGTGTTTGGCATTTCCGGTTCCGGCATGCATTTGAACCAATCGTTGATGAAAAACGGCAAGAACGCCTTTTACGACCCTGTCGCCGAAGACGGTTTGGGAGAGGATTGTCTTCATTATGTGGGCGGTCTGATGGAGCATGCCAGGGCGATCTCGGCAATTGTGAACCCAACGGTTAATTCCTACAAGAGACTGGTTTCCGGTTACGAGGCGCCGGTATATATAGCTTGGTCGGCACGCAACAGGAGTCCCCTGATCAGGATTCCGGCCAAGCGGGGAGAGTCCACCCGGATTGAGCTGCGCAACCCCGACCCGGCGTGCAATCCCTACCTGGCCATGGCGGTCTGCCTGAAGGCCGGTATTAACGGGATTAAAAACCGGATTAAGCCGCCCGCGCCCTGCAACCGCAACATTTACGAGATGACGCCGGCTGCAAGAGAGCAGCTTGGTATCGGCAGCCTGCCCGAAAATCTGCAAGGGGCTGTACAAGAATTAAAAAAAGATAAAATAATTCAAGAAGCCCTGGGTGAACACATTTTTAACAGGTTTATCGAGGCGAAAGAGATTGAGTGGAGTCGCTATCGCGTTGAGGTTCACCCTTGGGAGATTGAGGAGTACCTGACCAAGTTTTAAATTAATGAGGCAGTAAAAATTTCTAACTCAGCTTTCACATAGCGAAAGTTGAGTTAGAATGGCATAACGGCATAAACGATCTCTAATAGAAGATAATCGGCTGGATTTCATGTTTGGATGCTCTTCATTCTTCTTTGGTATAGTTTCTCTAATTAACCAGCAGAAATAACAACAGAAAATTAAGATACAACGGTGTATCCAAGTTAAAGTTTGGCAATGAGGCCTATATTACAGTACGGTGTTTTTAGCACGCCTGTAATGAGGCCTTTTTCTTTTTCTATCACTTTTTTCATTATATTCGGAGAGACAGAAAGGTTGTAGAACATGAAAATCAATGGATTACCTTCAAAACAAGGCCTTTACGACCCTTGGTACGAACATGACGCCTGTGGCATCGGTTTTGTGGCGAACATAAAAGGGAAAAAATCAAACGACATCGTACGAAAAGCTCTCGCCGTGCTTCTTAACCTGGACCATCGCGGAGCCAGGGGAGCCGAGTTGAATACCGGTGACGGCGCGGGGATCCTCATGCAAATTCCACATGCTTTTTTTGAAAAGGAGTGTGCCAAGGAGGGTATCCACCTTCCTCCCGCCGGTAGTTATGGTGTCGGTATGCTTTTCCTGCCTACAGATCCCGCCATGCGTGAAAAGTGCGAGCAGGCGCTGGAAAAGATTATCCGGGAAGAAGCCCAGACCCCGCTGGGGTGGCGTACTGTTCCGTCAGATAACCATACGCTTGGTGAAACCGCGAAACTGGCTCAGCCATATATACGCCAAATTTTTATCGAAAAGAACCCGGCTATCAAAAACATCATGGCTTTTGAGCGCAAGCTTTACGTTATCCGCAAGCGGGCGGAAAGAGAGATTCCCCGCGACTGCCTGCGGGAAGGGGAAACTTTCTATTTTGCCAGTTTCTCCTGCAGAACGATAGTTTATAAAGGAATGTTGATTTCTGAACAGGTTGCCGAGTTTTATCTCGATCTAAAAGACCCTTCTGTGGAAACCGCGCTGGCCCTGGTCCATTCCCGGTTCAGCACCAATACGTTTCCCAGCTGGGAGCGGGCTCACCCGTACCGTTATTTGATCCATAACGGGGAAATCAACACCCTGCGCGGCAACATCAATTGGATGCATACCCGCCAGGCCATGTGCGAGTCGGAACTGTTCGGCGAGGATATGGCGAAGGTCTTTCCTGTGATCGACCAGGACGGCAGTGACTCGGCCATGTTTGACAACTGCTTCGAGTTTCTGTCGCTCTCAGGGCGTTCCCTGCCTCACGTGGCCATGATGATGATTCCGGAGCCGTGGTCCAACCACGAAAGCATGAGCGACGCGAAGAAAGCGTTTTATGAATACCACGGCTGCCTGATGGAGCCGTGGGACGGCCCCGCGTCCATTGCTTTCACGGACGGCGCGATCATCGGCGCCGTGCTTGACCGGAACGGCCTGCGGCCCTCGCGCTATTACGTAACCAAAGACGACCTCATTGTTTTGGCCTCGGAAGTAGGTGTGCTTGATATCCCGCCGGAAGATGTGATCCTGAAAGAACGGCTGCGCCCGGGGCGCATGCTGCTTGTCGACACGGAAGAAGGCCGCATTATCAGCGATGAAGAGCTGAAAACAAGCATGGTGACTGCACATCCTTACCGGAAGTGGCTGGACGAATACCTGGTGAGCCTTGAACAACTGCCGGAGGCTCCGCATGTGCCGGCGCCGGACTTTGAGACGGTGCTCAAGCGGCAGCAGGCCTTTGGTTATACTTATGAGGACCTTTCTAAAGTGCTGGAGCGCATGGCCAGAGACGGGGTTGAGCCGGTGGGGGCGATGGGTCATGATGCCCCGCTGGCGGTATTGTCGGATAAACCGCAGCTTTTGTACAATTATTTTAAGCAATTGTTTGCCCAGGTGACCAACCCGCCGATTGACTCCATTCGCGAGGAGATTATTTTTGCCGTCGAGACCACCATTGGCAGCGAAAAGAACTTGATTAAGCCGGAACCCGGCAGCTGCCGCCGGATCAGGCTGAAAGCACCGGTTCTGACCAATGAAGAGCTGGCGAAAATCCGGCACCTGCAGAGGGACGGTTTTAAAACAGTAACCTTGCCCATCCTGTTCAAAGTGGCGGAAGGAAGCCCGGGCATGGAAAAAGCGCTGGAGAACCTTTTCCATGAGGCCGGCCGGGCCATTGCCGGCGGCGCCAATCTGCTGATTTTATCCGACCGGGGTGTGGATGCGGAAAACGCGCCCATTCCGGCCTTGCTTGCCGTAGCGGGGTTGCATCACCACCTGATCCGGGCGGGAAACCGGAACAGGGTCAGCCTGCTGCTTGAATCGGGGGAACCGCGTGAAACGCATCACTTGGCGGTGCTGCTGGGCTACGGCGCAAGCGCCGTCAATCCGTATATGGCTTTTGAAACGCTGGAAGACATGTGCCGACAGGGAATGCTGGACGGTATAACACTCAAGGAAGCCCTGAAGAATTACGTCAAGGCCGCTATTAAGGGTGTGGTCAAGGTTGCTTCCAAGATGGGTATTTCCACGATTCAGAGTTACTGTGGAGCCCAGATTTTTGAGGCTATCGGGATTGACCGGTCGGTAATTGACAGATATTTTACCTGGACTGCCTCACGCGTGGGCGGAGTCGGGCTGGCTGAAATTGCCGGTGAGGCGGTGCTCCGCCACCAGAGGGCTTTCTCGCCCGGCAGTGACGGCGCACTGGAGCCCGGCTCCACTTACCAGTGGCGGCATGACGGTGAGGAGCATATGTTCAATCCGGAGACTATCGCGCTATTGCAGCAAGCCTGCCGCAATAGTGACTTTCAATTGTTTAAGCAGTACTCGGCGCAGGTCGACGGCCAGAAAAACGCGCTGCGCAAGTATTTGGACTTTAAAAAAGACCGGACGCCCGTGCCGCTAGAGGAAGTCGAACCGGTGGAGTCCATCTGCCGGCGCTTCAAGACCGGGGCCATGTCGTTTGGTTCGATCAGCAAGGAAGCGCACGAGACCATGGCTATCGCCATGAACCGCGTTGGGGGCAAGAGCAATACGGGCGAGGGCGGGGAAGATCCGGCCCGCTTCAAGCCCCTGCCGAACGGCGATTCCCTGCGCAGCGCCATTAAGCAGGTGGCCTCGGGCAGATTCGGTGTTACCAGTGAGTACCTGACCAACGCGGATGAAATTCAGATCAAGATGGCCCAGGGGGCAAAGCCCGGTGAGGGCGGC
>NZ_MVQM01000163.1:0-5699 GCF_002067195.1 Pelotomaculum sp. PtaB.Bin117
TTTATTCCCTAGCTTACGTCCTATCTTTTGGGATTCTCCCGTCTGCTCCTCATACTGAAGCCCCGAATGCATTGATAACAGCGCATTCATGGCAAACTGGTCCGGATCCATTTCCCAGTGATTGAATTTTCGGGTTTCCTTACTCGGGTATACAAAGGTATAGTAGACATCTGCATCGGTAGGCAGAATTTCATTAAGAAGTGGTGCACATCCACCGCACGGCTGGCGCTCGGTATAGACCGGGTCGATAGAGATATGATTGTTTTGCCGGACCTCGTTGGCCGTATGGGTACCGCCGAAGTCTCCGGTTGGCCAAGTAGTAACCTTGATGTCCTGGAGTTCGTTATTGTCATTACCCACAGTGAGCCAGCATTCCTTTTCTGAGTGATACTGGTCGCTGCTTTCTGTGGTCGGTTGATCGTTTACCCAAAAGGTGGCGTAATTTACGCCCGTAAAGTCATCGTTGTTCCCCCGTTCGTCGCGGACCTCGTCTACCATGGGGTCGTCATAACCCACCTGATGTAGGTTGTAGCCCTGGATGACCTCCGCTCCGCCGGGCGGAATAACCTTTGCCGGCGGCTGTCCCTGCTCCTGTGGCGACTTTTTCATCGCTCGGTTGCCGACGGTCCTTTGTACCCGTTCATCGTTAATGCCTGAGCTTTTTTGCTGAAGGGTGGGATAAAACCGGTCCCTTGCCTGCATTACCACCTGCCGGTCCTTATACGGCAGGTGTCTTTCCTGCCTGAGTTGGATTGGTTTGCCCCGGGTGTGAGTTAACGCTCCCAATTCAGCAGGCTTATCTGAATTATAACGCAACTTCACGTCACCCGGCGATAATCCTGACTGCTCCTCCATACCTGATCTCAAGCTATACGGCAAACTTGTATTGTTTTCTTTTTTCTGAAAAGGTTCAGATAAAATTTGTTTAGAATTTTCATTCATAAGTCCTGCTTGCCTGAAAAGTTGGCAAACTGCCAAATTACCAATTGTCTTCTGAAGTTGCATAACATGAGCATATGTCAGTGATTGAGGATTGATCTTTGCTCTCTGAATAATAGCTGCTGGATGTGAATCTTTTATTTGCGGCATCTGTTTTGATTGATTTGACTCTGATACGGTATTGTTTTTTTGTGGTACAGCAAATTTCTCATGTTCAGGCATAAAGCACCTCCAACAATCGCTAAAATACACTAGTGGACATTGTCTTTACTAATCAACCCATAGAAATCATATCAGGCATTTTTACATATTTTTATAATTATATCACAAAAAACTAATAATTTTACCGATATTTGTGGCTTAAAATATAAAATCGTACAGAACGCTATACTGGCTCCGCCGAAGGAAAAAGGACTTATTAAACCCTACCTACTATCAAAATTTACGAGAACCCAAAACAAATATGCTTATAACTTCCCCTATGGCGGCTATATATCTTCTATAAGCTCTCAGCGGGTCATAAAAATAACCTTGAAGAGTAGTTCAGCGAGAAGAAAGAAAACCACTCCGAAAAAAGTGGCTACATACAGGAAGCTTTGTTTTTTATTTTAACATGCCTAGGATGATCGACAGAATGACACTCGATTTAAACCGTTTAGTAAAGGATTTGCAGCCTTAAAATTAAGTATTTTTAGGTTTTTATAGATTTCCCCCGTTCACAAAAACCCCATAAAATAAGGCTTTATTATTTTAATCATAGATAGCATAGATATAAAAAAACAGGGTAATACTCAAAAACCCGTGACTGTTTTGTGACTAAAAAGAAATATAAAATAAAAGTGGCAAGGTTTTCCATCTCTGAAAACCTTGCCGTTACTGGTTTTGGGGAGGCGACACCCGGATTTGTCATAAAGCCGTGAAACCAAGTCCCCGCAAATACAGTAAATATTATCGCTATGTGTAGAAAGAACATAGCGCGGCGGCATCTTTACCGCCAGAAAAGTTCTCCAACAGCCCCCGCGAGGTCGTCTTTGTCCAGGCATTGTAATCAAGTAGGAGACTTCTACTATAACTACCGCATAGCATAGGATTTCCTCTTAAATGCAGGTAACGCCAATTCATTAATTATTCTGCCGATTTCTTCTGTCTTGATTCTGCTTTGCCTGGGTTAATTCAGGTTTATTTTGTCTGGATTATACGCTGATAAAGGTTGTCGAGATTGAACTCTTGAATTTGTTTTCCGTCAAGGGTCATATAAACCCATTCAACCGGATGGTTTTCTTTTAAGCGGATTGTTTTCACTTCAATGAAGGAATCCATCTTCTGCTGTTTGATCTTTGCTTTGATTCCATTGAAAAGCTCAACCGATCCCCTGCCTGAACAGGATTCACATATGCAAATGGTAAGCTCTCTGGTTTTAAACGCAGAGTCGGCCTTCTTTCTATTAGTACTATAAACCGGGTCATGCCTTACCGGGCTATAGTGGGTATGCAGCAAGTCATGCGCAAGCTGAGAGTTTGCTTCCCCGTAAAATTCCTTGTACAGCCTTAGAACATCAGGGTTTTCCTGGGATTTACGATATTGCGAAATCTGATCGATATGCACCAGTACTTGCTGGCGTTTTTCTAGTTCGTCAATCTTCTCCGGAACAGGGTGCCCTGCCCCACAGATGCACCCACCGGGGCATGCCATAACTTCGATCAAGTCATAACCAACGTCTACACCTTGGATAATTTTTTCAATGATTGGCTCGACATTTTGTAGACCGCTAATGACAGCAACGCGGACTTTTGTGCCGTTGGCTTTAACAGTAGACTCTTTGACCCCCTCAAAACCTCTTATTTCTTCAAAGTCCAGATGTTCAGTCAGAGCTTTTCCGGTCAGTTTCTCGACCGCCATCCGCAGGGCTGCCTCTGCAACCCCACCCGATGCACCAAAGAGAATACCTGCACCGGAAACTTGCTTGTAGGGCTCATCGAATTCTTGCGGGATAATTTCCCGGGTATCAATCCGCTTCAGGTGCACCATTTCAAGCATTTGGCTTGAGGTGAGGACAGCATCAATATCGCGGATTCCGTCAGAAGCGAATTCAGGACGGTCAGCTTCAGATATCTTAGCAATACAGGGAACGATAGAAACGACATACAAGTCTTTTTTATCAATGCCGCTCAGCCTGGTGTAATGATTTTTTACGGTTGCGCCCATCATCATTTGTGGGGATTTACAGCTTGAAAGGTGTGGGATCATTTCAGGGTAGCGCCTTTCAACAAAATTTACCCACCCGGGACAGCAAGACGTAAATTGAGGTATGACACCTTTTTTCTCTATGCGATTTAAGAACTCTGTTGTTTCTTCGACAATAGTCAGGTCTGCCGCAAAGGTGAAGTCAAAAACCTTATCAAAGCCCATCTTTTTGAGCAGGCCAGCCATAAAAGAAGAGGCTTCATCAAACGGTATACCAAAATGCGAGGATATAACACTGCGTACTGCAGGTGCGACAAAGGCAACAACGGTTTTGCCGGGATCATTGATCGCCCTGAAGACTTTTCCTTCTTCACTGCGGTAATTGAGTGCTCCACAGGGACAGGCATTCACGCATTGACCGCAACTGACGCAATCCGTATCTTCAAGGCGAAGACCGCTTTTGGTACCAACTAGTTGACGGCCATGTTTCATATAGAAGGTGAGAATATCCGGCCCTTCAACCTCAGCACAGGCAGCGATACAGCGCCCGCAAGAGATACACCTGGTATGATCGCGCCTTATAATCGGATGATCTTCAACGATAGGGATATACGGACGTTCATGAGCCGGTTTAACATATTCAATTCCATGATAGCTTGCTTCTTTTCTTAAATCGCAATTGTACCGCTTATCGCAGCCGCATTGAAGACAGCGGCGTGCTTCCTCTCTTGCCGATTCTTCCGTGTACCCCAATTCAACTTCATTGAAATTGCCTTTACGAGCAGCAAGGGAAAGAACCGGCATTCTTGCACGTTCAAGCCTGGGCAATCGATCAAATTCACCTCTTGGCAGGTCTTCCAGGGTACCACGGCTACAGCTATAGTCACTATGTGTTTCCTTAACATAACCTTTGGTCAGCAAACTGTGCATCGCCTCAGCCGCGCGACGGCCTGCCGCAACAGCCTGAATGACGGTAGCAGGTCCGGTAACACAGTCTCCTCCGGCAAAGATATTGAATTCAGAAGTCTGTGAGGTCTTACCGTTAATTTCGATATCACCCCACTTGTTCAGCTTAACCGGCAGGTCATGATACAAGAATTGGGTGTTTGTGCTTTGCCCGATGGCTCCAATTACCGTATCTGCCTCGATCACTATATCCCTGCCCTCGACCGGGACCGGACGACGGCGGCCGGAGCGGTCCGGCTCGCCAAGAGCCATCTTGATGCAATGCAGTTTCTTCTTACACCCCTCAGGGACAATCTTGCCCGGCGCCATTAAGAAGAGCATCTCGACCCCTTCATATAAGGCTTCCTCTACTTCAATAGGTTCAGCAGGCATTTCTTCCCTGGTACGGCGATAGATCAGCTTTACGGACTTGGCCCCTTTACGAAGAGCGGTGCGGGCACAGTCGATCGCTGTATTTCCGCCACCGATAACCACAACCGTGTCCCCCAGCGGCAGGTCCACGCCGCTGGCCACCTGTTCGAGATATTGTATGCCTAGCCATACCCCTTTCAAATTTTCTCCTTCAATATGCAAAGGGGTTGCACGCCATGAGCCAATCGCAAGATAAACAGCGTCAAAATCCTTACGCAGGTCCTCAAGCATAATGTGGGTACCGAGCGCTTTCCCCGTCATGATCTTTACGCCCAGGCTCTTAATAATCCCAATCTCTTGATCCAGCGTCAATTTGGGCAGCCGGTATTCAGGAATACCATAACGCATCATTCCCCCGGCCAGAGGTTGACGTTCAAACACCGTCACGTCATGACCTTGAATTGCGCTGTAATAGGCAGCTGAAAGACCGGAGGGACCCGCGCCGACAATTGCAACTTTCTTCCCGGTGGTACGATTTTTAGGTGGAATCCACTGCTGCTTGCGAGATAGATCCCAGTCGGCAATAAACCGCTTGACATTGTTAATGGCCACCGGTGAATCAACCAGATTGCGCCGGCACTGTTTCTCACAGGGATGCGGGCAGACGCGGCCGCACACAGCCGGGAACGGATTGCTATCTTTAATCACGCGTAGCGCTGCCTCGAAATTACCGTTCGCCGCATGATGAAGATAAGAGTGAATATCGATGTTTGCCGGACAAGTCATCACACAGGGAGCAACACAATCCGCATTGTGGTCGGATAGGATTTGCTCAAGACGAATTTTCCTGTAGCTTTCCAGCTTGGCACTATTGGTAACGATTGCCATACCCTCTTTAATCGGGGTCTGACACGCTTTTACATCCCTTACGCCGTTTTGGTCACTTAACTCAACCACACATAGCCCGCAGTTGCCGTTTGACCGTTCAAGCCGGATATCATAGCAGAGATGCGGAATCTGGATATCCTCCTGCAATAAGGCCTGCAGAATGGTTAGGTCATCATATACTTCAATGTTGCGTTTGTTAATGGTAACTTGAATCCGTTTGTGGTTCGTGATTTTTTTCACATTTACCCCCCCAAGTGCTCCTGAAAAGTTTTTGATTACGAATTCGATTGTAAAAGATACGCGATATGTTTATTATTAGTGAATTTGGGAACTTGTTAGATAAATATGATCTATTACTTACCGGGACACCA
>NZ_MVQM01000164.1:0-61556 GCF_002067195.1 Pelotomaculum sp. PtaB.Bin117
ATACTTAATACTTTATCCCAATCTTCTTCCTTGCAATCAATTATTGGCGAGGCAATAAGAATCCCGGCGCAATTAACCAAAATATCTATTGAGCCATAGGCTCCAATAACCTCTTCGACCATCTTGTTCACTTGATCGCTCTTTGTCACGTCAACTATAAAACTACGCCCCTCACCTCCATTTTCCCTGATTTTATTAACAATATCGTTTGATTCTGTCTCTAAAACATCAACGATATTTACGACAGCCCCTTCCCTGGCTAAGCCCAGCGTTACCGCCTCGCCTATACCCCTTGCCCCGCCTGTAACAACAGCGACTTTTCCTTTAAAGCGCATATGTGAACACCTCCAATTTAATATTCAGTAATTTTTATTGCCTGAATGATCATCCGTAAATTAATTACTTCCGCTGTTTGGTTTGGCCTTAGCGGCCAAACCAAACAAGCACAGATTTTACATTATGCAACACATCATGACGGCCCCAAGTCAATATCTTTTGTTTCCGGCCCCATCGCGGCGCCTATCACAGTTAAAACGCCGCCTAATACCTGAAGCACTATCTGAGTATACTCATAAGGTACTATGCCTTTAAGAGCCAGCATATAGAACGAGTAAAACGAAGGAATTATAACTCCGAAACTGTATCCCATGCCGAACCCCGAAGACCTTATTGAGGTTTTAAACCTTTCATTGATATATGGCATTGAAAATGAGAATGACCCGCCGAACGTCACGGCAATCAATATTGATATACATACGAACAATGCAAAGGAACCCATTGTCGTACCGTATTTCACAACAAGGTAGTATATATACGGTAAGATGGTACAAGAAAGTACTCCAGTAATGATGAACAGCTTTCTCCGGCCGATTATTTGACTTAACGCGCCGCCGATTATATATGCAAAAAAGTCAACAACATAAACACCCATCATTACATTCGTCACCAGAAAAGCCGGCATTTTTAAAATATTTATGAGAATACCCGGAATAGCAAACAGTATGGAATTTGCAAGGAAAAACAGGCCGTTCATCAATATAAACACCTGCAGGAAATTACGCAAACTTTCGCCACTAAGAACTTCAACAAGCGGTATTTTAACCTTTTCCGTCTTTTCCCACGACTTTGATTCCTCAACATTTTTATAATAAAACCAAAGGTACCCTAGAGATATGAAAAAACCTGCAACAAACGGGATTCTCCAGCCATACTGAATGTATGGCGAGTCAAGCCCTCCGGCCGGCATATATTTAAGCATAAACGAGGTAATTATGGAAACAAGTATATATGCAACGGGAAAGCCGGATTGAATAATTCCACCGTAAAGCCCTCTCTTGCTTTTGGGCGCGTACTCCATTGCCAGGGGCACTGCTGTCGAGTATTGTCCCCCCAAAAAAATCCCATCTATAAATCTAAACGCCAAAAGCAAGCCACCTGCCGCCAACCCCAGTGTCTGATATCCGGGAAGCACACCTATAAGTAATGTCATTACCGCAAAACCAGCTACAGAAATTAGCGATGATTTTTTCCTCCCTATCTTATCTCCGAAATGGCCGAATATAACCGCACCAAGGGGTCTCCCCAGCAAAGTTACCGCCAAGGTTATATAAAATAAAGTATTCGTTGTGGTTACGGGCAAATCCTTAGGCAGAAAATACACCATTGCCGGAGCCAGGCAGATGACAGGCAAATAGATATCAAACATGTCAATAAAAAAGCCCAAAAAAGCTCCCTTTATGGCTGCTTTTGCTTCCGGCGGCGTTTTTTTACTTACCGGTTTTACATTTGTTGATGTGGCTATGTCGCTATTCATTTATTGACCTCCTTAATATTTTCAAAAAGTTAAGAACATTGAGAATATATTGTCTATTCAGCCAGCTAAAGACCTCTCAAATATCAGGTAAATCGATAATCAAAACATCCCTCCTTTAGTTCAAGATTAGCTACTACCTCTTTCCACATGTAGTTTAAACAAACCCCCTTCATAAATGCCCCTTAATCATGGATTATTTGCAATGTTTATGCCAAAGCTATTTCCCACTTGGTTTTGTAGAAACTTTTTATCCTTATGCAGATCAAAGGTATTGAGATTGCAGAGCTTTTTTTATTAACTGTTGACTAAACAATTAAAAAAATTTAGAATAATTATAATAAACTTTTAATTGATCAGGAAAATTATTTTGTTTTCGAAAAATATTTTTGATAAAACCGAATCAGGAATATTAACCAAATAAGTTGCAGATAAGCAATTAATTGATGGCTGATGGCCCATATTAATTGGATACATATATGCTGTCCGCATCGTAAGTTCTTGAGCGGATATCGTGCCAAGAACATACACTGGATGATTATGGGACACATAAATCTTAAGTGCGAGGTGAATAGCATAATGCTGGCAAAAAACCTAACCGTACCAACTGCACTGTTTCTTAATCGCAACAGTACAATACATGAAGCTATACAAATTTTCCGAAAAACTAAACTCGGCGGAATTCCTATTGTTGATTCAAGCAACCATCTTATCGGGATATTCACACGGTCCAATTTATTTGACTGCTTACTAAAAGGAGTAAGTACAAAAGACACGTTAGTAGACCATTTTATAACAGACGTATTGTATTTTAAGGAAAATGAAAGATTTAATAATCTTTCTGAACTTAACCAATGGTTACTCAAAGCAAGAATAGGTCAAACTCCTGTCGTCGATCTTGATGGTAAACCTATCGGTTTCATAACCAGCGATTATATCATTCGCTTTTTAGTGGACCATATCAAAAGTTTTTGTCAAATAAAAAATACCCAACAAAAATCTTTTCATCAAATCAAGCAGGAAGAACTTTATGAAATAAATGGTACAAGATATACTATTGATTCAATTATCGGCAAAAGTAAGGTAATGGAAGAACTCAAAAGGAAGGCTCTACAGGCAGCAAAAATTTCTGCAACTGTTCTTATTTCGGGGGAGTGCGGGACAGGTAAAGAATTGTTTGCACAAGCTATTCATAATGCTAGTGATAGATGTATCAAACCATTCATTAATATTAATTGTGCGGCTATACCGGCAGAACTAGCCGAATCAGAGTTATTTGGTTATGAAGGCGGAGCCTTTACAGGCGCAAGCAAGCATGGTAAGCCGGGTAAGTTTGAACTGGCAGATAAAAGCACTATTTTTTTAGATGAAATTGGAGATATGCCCATGCAGCTTCAAAGTAAGCTGTTGCGAATTATTCAAGAAAAAGAGGTTATGCGTGTGGGAGGCTTGCGTGCTAAAAAAATTGATGTTCGAATTATTGCTGCTACAAATCAAGACCTCCAAAAACTTTATTACGATGGTAAATTCAGAAAAGACTTATATTACAGATTAAAAGTTGTTTCGTTAAATATCCCTCCGTTGCGTAATCATCTTGAGGATATCCCAACTTTAGTTAATTATTTTGTACAGACATATGGAGAAGCAAACAATAAACAAATCAAAGAAATTTCTAAAGATGCAACTAACTTTTTACAAAGTTCTAATTGGCCCGGCAATATTAGAGAATTGGCAAATGTAATAGAGAGGGCTGTATTATTCTGCAAAGATAATATTATTAGGCTGGAAGATTTGGAGAATAGTATCGTTGAAAGCGGGTTAAATATCTGTTCATTAAACAATCTTGAAAAGGAAACTATCTTACAAGTTTTGAAAAATACACACGGAAATAAATCTAAAACTGCAAAATTATTAGGCATAAGTCGGTCGACATTATATAGAAAGTTGGAAGGTAATAACATATACTGATTGTAGCGTTTGCGAATAAACTCAAAATTTTTGCGGATAGACTGCGAAATTTTCCATGAAAAGCCCGTTTACACTGGAATCGCCAAGCACGACGGCTTGAAAGTATACTTTAAGGGATGCCCCTTATGGGGGAATCCCTTTGTTTCAAGTTATATCTAAGACTTAAATTAGGCGTTAGGTCTGAGTAGTTACAATTTTTCTGCTCATACGCTTTATGCCTTCACTTTTAGGCAGTTCTTTGGATAGAAAGGTGTTTGCTCATGGCTTCCTGGAATAAATGAATATACTCAACTCCGGATCGCGCCCAGGAGAAGTCCAGTTCCATTGCGTTAATAACCAGCTTTTGCCAATCGTTTACTTGTTCCCGGTATAGTTGAAGCGCCTTGTTAAGGGCATCCAATAACTTCACACTGGAATACTCGGTAAAACCAAAACCATTGCCTGAACCGTTTGCAGGGTTATAGTCACTCACCGTGTCAGCCAGCCCGCCGGTGAAACGCACAATAGGAATTGTCCCATACCTGAGGCTGATCAACTGTCCAAGACCGCATGGTTCGAACCGCGAGGGCATCAGAAACATGTCCGCTCCGGCATAAATGCGCTGAGCCAGTATAGCGTTAAACCCGATATATATACCCATCTTTTCCGGATAGCGGGATTTAATTGTTTCAAACATTTTTTCATAATAAGTTTCACCGCTGCCCAATACTACGAGCTGAATATCACCATCCATGATCTCATCGATTATTTCCGCAATTAAATCCAATCCCTTCTGATCCACCAGACGCGAGATCAATCCGATTACCGGAACATCCCTGACGGGGAGTTCCAGTTCTCTTTGCAGGGCAAACTTGTTTTCCTTTTTATTCGTTATACTGTACTGGTCGAAATTGCGGTGAATCCGCGGATCGGTCCGCGGGTTAAATTCGTGATAATTAATTCCATTGACAATGCCATACAAGTCCGCGGAACGTTTCCGCAGCAGTCCGTCCATACGCTCGCCAAGCTCCGGGTGCTGGATTTCCGCCGCATAAGTCCGGCTGACAGTATTAATTACATCAGCATATACAATTCCCGCTTTCATGAAACTAACCGCACCGTAAAACTCCAATCGTTCCGGGTGAAAATATTCTTCACCCAGCCCGAGGACTTGCAACACGTCCCTGGGGAAATTGCCCTGATACTGCAGATTATGAATTGTAAAAACTGTAGCTATCCGGTTATAGAACTCGTTTTGCAGATAATGTGTTTTTAAAAACAAGGGGATCAGCCCGCTCTGCCAGTCATTACAATGAATAACATCAGGCTGCCATTCCAGCTTCGGCAGCATCTCCAGCAATGCCCTGCAGAAAAAAGCGAACCGTTCCGCTTCATCGTCAAACATATACATGCGGTCCCGGTAAAAGTAATGATAATTATCCACCATATAGACCGGTATTGTTCTGCGCTCACCTCGATAGTGCGCTTCAATGGAACTTTCCCTGATAATAGCAGTTTCATAACGGTTGTTGAAAGGAACCGGGAAATCCATTTTATAAGTATCTCCTTCGATTTGCCGGTAGCGCGGCATAGCCACCCGGACATCGTTGCCCAAGCTATCGTTGCCAACGGTCGCCAGTGCCTTTGGCAGGGAGCCGGCAACATCAGCCAGTCCGCCCGTTTTTGCAAAAGGAACCACCTCGGACGAAACAAGGAGAATTTTCAAGGGACGATCAAACATAATGATACACCTCCCGGCTAGACCCGTCATGCAGAGGATAGAACTCTTCCGTGTCCCTGAGGGCTTGTGCGGCCATTTCAGGTGGAGTCGGGTTAATAAAATACCCCGTTCCCAGTTCAAATCCCGCCATTATGGTAAGGCGCGGCATGATCTCCAAGTGCCAGTGATAATGCATTTCTTCTTGGATATTCACTGGTGCGGTATGAAGAACCACATTATATGGTATGTTTCTAATCATTATGGCAATCTTGCGTAAAGTCGTCCTTAAAATACCGGCCAAGTCTCTCACCATTTCTTCGCGGATCTGCCCAAAATCATATTGGTGTTCCTTCGGTACAATCCAAGTTTCGAAAGGAAAACGGGAAGCAAAAGGACTAAAACTCAAAAAATTGCTGCTTTCAACAACAACTCTGTACTGCTCGGCGATTTCCTGACTGACCATGTCACAATAGACACATGATCCGTGCCGGGAAGAATATTCCCTCGCTCCGTTCAATTCTTGAACGACTTCTACAGGGACCAAAGGTGTAGCAATAAGCTGGGAGTGAGTATGTTCCAGGGAGGCGCCTGCCACCGGACCAGTATTTTTAAAGATCTGGATATACTTTAGCCTGGAGTCTTTTCTTAGATCCAGAGAGCGTTCCCGCCACGCCCAAATAACTTCTTCCACTTGTTTCTCTGTCTGGGTATCGAGACCGGGCTCATGGCTGGGAGATTCCACAATGAGTTCATGCGCGCCGATCCCGTTCATAGACATGTATATCCCCTGCTGACTCAAAGAAGATTCCTCTTCAACCCTCAAAGCGGGAAACTTGTTGGGAACTACTCTAACCCACCAACCGGGCCTGTTGTTTTGACTGCCTGGCTCACGGTAGGCCATAATTTCTGGCGGCGTGAAATTTTCTTTCCCAACACATAGGGGACATTCATGAGTTTTTTTATTTTCCGATATATCCTTGTAGTCATTTGGCCGTTTCCCGCGCTCGGTGGAAATAATAACCCAACGGTCGACGATGGGATCTTTCCTCCATTCAGACATTTCTCTACCCCCTGGCTTGTTCTGTGTATTTTTACAAGATAAAATCAGTAATATTATTTATGCCACCGTAGCGGAAAACTATCAAAAAAATTAAAACAAACGCAAGATTAAAGATCTACATTATTTACAGAATCCACACGTGCTGCCATAGAATCAGGTTTGTCATGCCTGTCGTCAATAGTTACCGATGTAACAACTCTACCCACACCGCTTCTAAAAGGCTCCTGATGCATTTTTTTAACTACATCAATTACTTTGTCCAAATCACCTTCAAGAATAGTTGACATAGAAGTTACCTGGCTTTTAATGCCGCCCTCCTTTTTTGCCAATTCGCAGCAATCGGCAATGTAGCTGGAGATACTTGGCGTAGGTGTTCCCATCGGCACTACACTTACTTCAACAATTGCCATTTTTATTCACCTCCTCCCCAATGAACAATATTACTTATTTGAGGGTACCGCAAATAAAGTGTTTTTATTCACCCATGCTTCTAATTATTGTTGATTATTTTTATAACAAAGAGGAAATTAGCCAAATGAATCGAAATAATATAATCAATGAAAAATATGGGGGAAGGGGTCGATTATGAATCAAGATACGGTCAGAATTAAGGGAACCAGGAACGGTCTTGTGATCGTCCTTGATTCAAGCTGTGATTTCGAAGATATTAAGGAGAACCTCCTGCGCAAGATGGAGTCTGCCAGAGGGTTTTTTAAAGGAGCGAAATTTTCACTATTCCAAAACCAGAAGGACATTCCAGCCGACCAAAAAAACGAATTGGTAAGCATTTGCAGACAATATGGATTAGTACCTAACACAGATGAATACATGGGAATAAAGACAGATTTAGAGCCGGCCCCTAAGACATACACTAATGCCGGATCCGGTGAGGCGGCCCTTTTAGTGCGCCGCTCCCTGCGCTCCGGCCAGAAAATATCATCGCCCGAACACGTCGTTGTGTTCGGAGACGTTCACCCTGGCGCCGAAATAGTGTCCGGCGGGAACGTGCTGGTAATGGGCTGCTGCCGGGGAGTAATTCACGCCGGCGCCGGCGGAGACCGCAAGGCTAAGGTAATCGCCCGGCAACTCACCCCGACCATTATCAGTATAGCCGACAGGAGGTATTCACCCGGCCACGATGGGAAATTACCCCCGGGACGGCAGTTGGCAAGATTTAATGGAAAAGAAATTGTTTTTGAAGTGTATTTGAAACATGAGATGCTCTCTTCCATGACTATCAATTAATGCCGTTATAATTATTATGGTTAATGAAAAGCTAACAGGGTACCAATGGCCCGTTAGCTTTCTTTAAGGTAATGCGGCGCGGCCAATATACCCGCAATTGATTTAGCGTCACAAATCTCCCCCTTCCAGATCAACTCGATGGCGCGTCCAAACGGCATGGTCAGCACATCAATATCCTCTTCTTCATCCAGTTTCTGCCCTTTATAAGCAAGTCCGGTGGCCAAAAAAAGATGCAGCATTTCATTAGTAAAGCCAGGGGTGCTGAAAAAACTAACCATTTTCTTTAATTTAGTTGCCTCATACCCGGTTTCCTCCAGTAATTCTCGCCCGGCGCAATCCGTCATGCTTTCACCCGGCTCTAACTTTCCGGCGGGTATTTCTAACAACGATTTTCCGGTGGCATGGCGGTACTGTCTCACCAGGAGGATTTCTCCTTTTTCATTCACAGGCACAACCGCGACCGCGCCGGAATGCTCTACAACTTCACGTTTCGCAGTTCGCCCGCCAGGCAAAGTGATTGTATCGACTCTCAAGTTAATGATATTTCCTTCATATACTCGCTTTGCCAAAAGGACTTCCCCTTCTTTACCGGCCAAAATTATCACACCTTTCCAACAATGATCCAAAACCGGATAGACATCATTGCAGTATTATTTCTCTGTATATCGCCAATATCCTGCAATATTTCTTTTTTTCCCCGCATTGATATGATGGTTATAGTTTTAATACCGAACTTTGAAGGATTTTTTCCCCGGGCATAGAATTCTTTTATACATAATTGCTGGTATAACATGCCTGATAGTTCATATAGTTATACGGAATTTGCCTTGACAAAAAGGGAGGAAACCTTGTTTTGGCTGTTAAAGTCGGCATCCCCAACGCTTTACTATATTATATCTATTACCCGTTGTGGCAGGCCTTCTTTAACGAAATCGGCGTTCAGGTAGTTACCTCTGGAAAAACGACTAAAGATATACTGAACAATGGTGTTCGTGAGGCGCTTGCTGACGCATGCGTGCCAGTTAAGATTTTTTTCGGGCATGTCATGGGGCTTAAAGACCGTGTTGACTACCTCTTTATTCCTAGAGTTGTCTGCGTTAACCGTAAAACTATATACTGCCCCAAATTCCTTGGTTTGCCGGATATGATCAGGCATTCGATAACCGGTTTGCCGCCGGTTATCGATATTCGCATGGACTCACGCCAGGGTTATTTTGCCATGCTCAAAGCTTACACGGAAATTGGCAGTATTTTCAATGCCAGTAAGCACTCATCTTTTCGAGCTTATAAAAAGGCATGCCGCACCTTGAACCGTTATAACAAACTATTACAGAGCGGCTGGAATCCACATGAAGCGATGAGCTTATTGCGCAAACCGGGGTCTTTGTCAAAGCCTCCTGAGCCAAGCCTTAATTTTGCAGTTATTGGTTATCCATACAACATCTATGACAGTTTTATCTCTGTCAATCTTTTGGATAAACTGCGGCGTTTGGGAGTAGGTACTATTACCACTGAGAATATTTCCCCGTTATTGTTGGCCTGGCAGAAAAATTGCGGCTTGCCGAAACGGCTTTTTTGGACTTTCAGCGACAGGGCCTTAAAAGCCGCCCATCTATTATTTAAACAAGGACGTATTGACGGTATGCTTCACCTCACCGCGTTCGGATGCGGGCCGGACTCGCTGTTGAACAAGTTTATTGAACTGGAAGCGAAGAAGTACAAAAACATTCCTTTTATGACTTTGATGATTGACGAGCATACTGGCGAAGCCGGCATGTCTACGCGTCTTGAAGCCTTTGTTGACATGGTGAAGCGTCGGAAGGAGGCGTTGGCATGTCTAAAATAACTTTCCCGCGCATGGGTGAATCCTACCGGACCTTTAAAATGTTTCTTGAAGATTTAGGAAACGAGGTGGTGGTTCCACCGCGCCCAAGCAAACGCACTTTAGACCTGGGGATCAGATACACTCCTGAATTTGCCTGTTTTCCGCTAAAAATACTGATGGGCACCTATCTGGAAACAATAGAAATGGGAATCGACACTATTGTCACCTCGGGCGGCGTCGGACCATGCCGTGCCGGGGAATATGCCATGCTACACCATAAATTACTCAGTGATTTAGGATACAAGGTCAAAATGATCGTTATTGAACCACCTCGTCTGCACCCCTTTAATTTTTATAAAAGTGTTCGCGCGCTAAACAAGGCACGCATTTCCATCAAAGGCATTATCGCCCATGTAAAGCGGGCGTGGCGCAAGCTCCAAGCTCTGGATAACCTTGAAAAACTGAGCCATATAGTACGGCCAAGGGAAATCAACCGCGGCAACACTACGAAAGTTTACAGGAAAGCCCTGGAATGGATCGATCAGGCATATACCACCGAACAAATTGTTGAAGCCGAATCCACCGCTCTGGAAGCGCTTAACAGCATTCCCCAGGATGCCAATCGCAATGTTTTGAAAGTCGGCATCGTCGGGGAAATCTACGTTCTCTTAGAACCGGCCAGCAATTTGGAAATAGAAGAGACTCTTGGAAACCTGGGGGTTGAAGTGGAAAAATCGATGTTCCTAACCGGCTGGACCAGGGATAACTCGTGGAACGAAACGTCAGAGGGCATTACAGTTAAAGAAGCTGCTTCTCCTTACCTTCCTGAACTAATTGGAGGGCATGGCCGGGATTCTATCGGTCACACCGTCCTCTATGCCAAACGCGGCTTCGACGGGATAATCCAGCTCGCTCCATTTACTTGTATTCCGGAGATAGTGGCACGTACCATCCTAACAAAGGTAAGTAAAGATTATAATATCCCCGTTCTTACTTTTTTCCTTGACGAGCAGACAGGAAAAGCCGGCATGAATACACGGCTTGAAGCCTTTGTTGATTTGCTGAAGAGAAAAAAACAATTCCAGAGTGGAATCGAGTCTTTTACATGCTAGTAATATGGAAAGGATTGTTATGAAGGCATACTTGGGTATTGATGTCGGTTCAGTGAGTATAAACGTCGTCATTCTTGACGAGACCGGAGCAGTGCTCACCGGTCTTTATCTGCGCACTCAGGGTAGGCCCATCGAAGTAATCCAGGAAGGGCTGAAACAGACTGCCGGTCTGCTTCCCGCGGATTTAGAAATCGCGGGGGTTGGCACCACAGGGAGCGGCCGTTATCTGGCCGGAGTAATGGTCGGAGCGGATGTGATTAAAAACGAGATAACCGCGCACGCCGTAGCGGCATCCATGCTCATTCCCGATGTTCAGACAGTTCTTGAGATCGGCGGCCAAGATTCAAAGATTATCATTCTACGCGAAGGAATTGTGACTGATTTCGCTATGAATACAGTATGCGCGGCCGGCACAGGATCGTTTCTGGACCAGCAGGCTTCCCGGCTAAACATTCCGATTGACCAGTTCGGGGCACTGGCGCTCCGTTCCGAAACCCCTGTCCGTGTGGCCGGAAGGTGTACAGTTTTTGCCGAATCGGACATGATCCACAAACAGCAAATGGGACATAAGGTTGAGGATATCATCAAAGGCTTGTGCCAGGCTTTGGTCCGGAATTATCTCAATAACGTCGGCAAGGGCAAAGAAATATTGCCGCCCGTGATGTTCCAGGGCGGGGTCGCCGCCAATGTGGGCATCAGAGCCGCCTTTGAAGAAGCCCTAGGCATGCCCATACAAATACCGGAGCATTTCGGAATAATGGGGGCAATCGGCGCGGCCCAGCTAGCCAGGGAAGAAGTTGCCTTGACCGGCAAAACCCGCTTTAAAGGACTTAAAATAATGGGGCTCCCATACCGTACCGGTAATTTTGACTGTGACGGTTGTCCAAACGTTTGTGAAATAGTTGAGATTTACGAGGGAGAAAAAGTTATCGGGCGCTGGGGCTCACGCTGCAACAAATGGGATATAGTTGAAAACAGCTAATCAAGCATATATTAACAATTCATATATAGGTATCCTGGCATAAAAAGGGTTTTGACAACTTATATCGAAAATATAATAAATATACCACATGTAAATAAGTCAAGAAAGGCAAACAACTTGCCGGTTTGACCGGTGTGATTAATGATACACCGTGCGCAAACAGGCTGAGCATGCCCTTAAAGCAAATGAAGCCGAGTTACGCCTCATCGAATATTCGCAGGATATAATAGTCAGGCTCAACGCGCAAGCTTGCTGAACGGATAAATTTTTTCTGAAAATAAACGTATTAGCTGTAAACATCTTCGGTCACACTTTTGTTAACATCCACATTCGTACTTTTATTAGCATCTTCTATCACGTCTTCGCTCGTGCTTTTGTAAACACCTTCGGTCATACTTTTATTTAAATCTTCTCTCCCTCTGGCAATAATAGTTACCTCACAACTGTACAAACCAGCCTTGGCAGAATTTGGAACATTTAAGCGAAAAGTAATTTCCTTTTGATCGCCCATCACGTTTGCCATCGCCGGTGTTGCCAATACAGGTATAAGCGTATCTGAAGCGGGCAGCCAACGCGATTCCGATTTTTCTCTAAATTCCAATACTGCCGGCGAAAGCTCTTTTAAGCCATCTGCTTTTAAAACCGTTGCCTGAACGTATAGTTGATAAAAATCATTTCCCTTGACCAAGGTGGTGATACTTCTTTCTTCACTCATTTTCCCAGTAGCAACCAATGGAAATGACAAAGAATTATTATCCAATACAACTTCAAATTGTTTTCTTGGATCGATTTTTATTTCAAGATCGGCTTCGCTTGCCGGGCAAATTGTCAAACTTAGCAACCCCAGAAACAAACAAACGAGCTTAACCGTCAATTTATTCAAACAAATCTTCCTCCTTAATCAAGTCGCTATTTGTTTCCGGCAAAGTAGACAATAGTATAGTGTCTGAGAAATAATCCCAGACACTATACTTTTTTTCTGCTATTTTCCCACCTGAATTCTATTTTTTTTAAATAGAATTAGTGTTAAAATAGCATTGATTATTGCCAAGACAAAGTCCGCTTTGGGTGGCAGCCTTGTTTCGGATCATTTGTTTTTGGCAATAATTCTTTATAATGACGGAGTAGCAGTAATTGTTACAGTGGCAGCATAGGTACCATTATTTGCGCTAGACGGGAAGTTAACACGCAAATCAAAAGTCTTTGCATCCCCATCGCTGTCAGCGACACTGGAAGCAGTCATCATATTTGTAGCGGTTCCTGAAGCTGACACATAAGTGCCAGAGGCAGTTGGTTTGTATTGCAGCGTGCTGGCCGAATGGGACGATCCAGCCGTAGTAAAGGCAGTGCTGGATAACTGCAAATTGTAAAGAACGTCACTACCTGTAGTAGTGGCTGTCAACTCCTGGGGAGCAGAAGCAACACCCGGCTGCACACCATCAAATGTAAAGGAACTTGGGTCAAGAGCCAAGGTTACTGAGGATGAAACATTAGCAGTAATGCTCAAGGTAGCTGCATTTACAATACCTGCCCCAGCCATCAGGATTCCTAATGTCAAAAGAATGGCAACAGCTTTCTTACTCATAGATTCACCTCCTTTTATGTTCTTACCCGGACCAACTGGGATATCTAATTCTTCATCGATAGCCTTATTCAAAGCACTATAACCCGGGATTATTGCTTCGCAGTCTTTTCCGCATCCTTCAATTGCTTTTGCAGCTTGCGGATATACAGAATGACTGCAAGAATAACTGCTGAAAAAATTATTACGGTGCCCGCTAGTGTCGGCAAGGGCCCGACCACAAAGGAAAACTCCCGCTCATCAAAGTTTTCACCATCATGGGTCAACTGTATTTTACCTTTGAAATAACCGATTAAAGGCGCTTCATTCCAGGGAATTTCAATCTCTTTCTCTTTGCCGTGTAAAACGTTAAACATGGGTACATTAAGTTTTGCCCCCTGGTTTCTGCTCACGTCCGTAATATCAATATTGCCCCGCACTTCCAGATGCACATTGCCTGTATTAACTACCGAAATAGTAAAGACAGGCTTACTGACATGCCAGAAGCCGGTACCTGCTTTATTCACGAGCCATGCTCTTATCAGATTTAAATTCCCTGCGGCATCGGATACTTTTACGTAAACTAACGAACGAATTTCTGATGCAACGCTAATTGTCGCAGTCATTTCCCCCTTTTGCCCTGCGACCACAGGTATGAATTTGACGTTAAAATAAGTTACATATTCACCCTTTTCCGCATTTTTAGGAACATCGAACTTGACGCTTATTTTACCTTGTTCCCCACTATTTAGTTTTTCCGGAGCGTTGATTACAGTGGCCCAAGTCATGGGCGACCAGCTAGAATCGGTATCCTCTACCTTGTCCCATTGATTATTCTCCACGCGAAAATCTTGTATATAAGCCTCGAGCTCGACAGTTCCGTCTGTTCGGTTTTGCACATTAAATTCCTGTTCAAAGCTTTCCCCTGGTTTAACGGTTTTATCTACAATTGGCGGGCCCATACTAACACCGTTCAAATCCACGGCATAGGCGTATGAACTATTAAGCAATCCAAACCCTAAAAAAACAGAAACATGCCTTTAATCATATTCGTATTAATCATGCGTGGCGCCTCGTTAATCAAAAACATTTTCAGCGTCATAATTTATCGAAATTTGTCAAAATTAAAGCCAAGCCCAAGTAAAATACTTAGGCTTGGCTTTAATAACAACCTAAGGCAGCCCGGCTACCATAAGGCAAATTTAATACCCATTAGGTCCGTGGCTTTGCGACCTATGTCTTTCGACATAAGTTGCTTGTCTTTATTATATAAGCTATTATTTCCCTATGCAATATATTTTTTCACTATATTTACTATAATATCCGTTAAAACACGAAAAAGCCGCATTAGCGGCTTTATTCATATTAGGTACTATTTGTAATTGCTTTCGTCAAACCTCCATGATGATGGGTAAAATCATTGGCCTTCTCCTAGTTTTTTCATAAAGAAATTTTCCTAAAACATCCCTTGCTTGCGATTTAATGGTTGTCCATTCCGATACACCATGTTCCATACATATATCTAATGCAGTCCTTACCTTTATCCTTGCTTCTTCCAGCAATTCTTCCGATTCCCTCACGTATACAAAACCCCGGGATACTATGTCAGGACCGGCCACAATCAACCCGGCCTCGCGATTTATAGTAACCACTACGATTAGAATTCCGTCCTGGGAAAGCTGTCTGCGGTCTCTGAGAACGATATTGCCAACATCTCCGACACCTAAGCCGTCAACAAGCACTTTCCCGGCTGTTACTCTACCGTTGATTCGCCCGGCGCGCCGGGTAAATTCCAGTACCTGGCCATTTTCAGCCACAAAGACATTACCCGGCAAAACCCCAACTTCCTTGGCCAGTTCGGCATGCTTAATAAGCATTCTGTATTCTCCGTGCACCGGAACAAAAAACTTGGGGCGGACCAGGTTAATCATCATTTTGAGGTCTTCCTGGCAAGGATGCCCTGAAACGTGTATACTCGAAGCAGATTCGTAGATAACATGCGCCCCTTGTTTAAAAAGCTGGTCTATAATCCGGGCAACCACCTTTTCGTTTCCGGGGATGGGCGTGGCCGAAATAATAACCGTGTCGCCCGGTACGATATCTACCTGCTTATGGTCTGACAAGGCCATTCTCGTTAAAGCCGACATCGGCTCTCCCTGACTGCCGGTTGTCAAAATGACCACCTTGTGCCTTGGCAGACGGTTCGCCTCATCTAACTCGACCATCGTGTTTTCGGGAATATGAAGATATCCAAGCTCGTAAGCCACACTGACCACATTAACCATACTCCGTCCCACAACGGCAACCTTGCGGTTCTGCTTATGAGCTACCTGGATGGCTTGCTGGAGCCTGTGCACGTTTGATGCGAAGGTGGCGATAATAATACGCTCAGTAGCCTGGCGAAAGGTATCATCAAAGGTATTTCCCACCATTCGCTCAGAAAGGGTGTATCCTGGTATTTCAGCGTTGGTGCTATCCGACAGTAAAACCAGGACACCCTTGTCTCCCAACTGGGACAACCGGTGAAAGTCTGTAACCTGGCCGTCGACCGGCGTCTGGTCAAACTTAAAGTCACCAGTGTAAATAATCACTCCCACCGGTGTATGCACGGCAATTGCCACGGCATCCGGAATACTATGCGACACCTTGATAAATTCCACCTTGAACGGGCCGATTTGAACGATACTCCTTGGTTTAACCGAATTTAAGGTGGCGTCAACATTCCGCTCCTTCAGCTTGCCCCGCAGCAAGCCCAAGGTAAGCCTTGTGCCATACACAGGAACATTTAACTGCCGCAGGACATACGGCAGGGCTCCGATATGGTCCTCGTGGCCGTGGGTAAGCACTATCCCGCGCACATGCTCCCTATTATCCAACAGATAGGTAATATCCGGAATAACAATATCTATCCCCAACATTTCTTCTTCCGGAAACATTAAACCGCAGTCAATAACTAAAATATTCTCCCCAAATCTCACCGCCATCATATTTTTGCCGATTTCCCCCAATCCTCCCAGAGGAATCAGGGACAATTTGGGTTCTCGCGCCAAATCCGCACCTCCTTAACCTACCAAAAACAACTATCTATCATTACTGCAACCGGTGAGATAAACTCGGAGAAGGTGGGGAATATTTTTTTGACTGGAGGTTTTAGGAAAGCCCACTTAGCACTCAAGTAATATTATACTTCATTTCTTTGCCCGCAACAAGCCAGCGATAAAAGGCTTGGACAAATTACTGCGGAATCCATCTCCCACAGTCAGAGATATAATATTCAACCTTCTATGATAATTTCATGTTTACCAATAAGGAGCTAATGCTTTCTTTTTCCACCGCGTTAATTTCCACTAACGGAAGACGCAGACCGCCTACCTGCCAGCCTATGATGCCTAAGGCAGCTTTTACAGGCGCCGGACTGGTAGTAATAAACAACCCTTTAAAAACCGGTAGAAGTTCCAGGTGAATTTTTGTGGCCAAGTTAGTATTGCCGGAATGATAAGCATTAATCATTTCTTTAATCCGCATACCGATCAAGTGAGAAGCCACACTAATAACACCCTTGCCGCCCAGGGCAAGAATCGGCAGGGTCAATGAGTCGTCACCGCTGTATATGGCCACACAGTCAGGCAGGGAGCGTTTTAACTCACTAACCTGATCCATACTGCCGCTTGATTCCTTGATTGCGACAATATTACTGATCTGGGCAAGTCTGGCCACTGTGTCAGGCAACATGTTAACTGAAGTTCTGCCTGGTATGTTATAAAGGATGATCGGCAGATCCGTGCTTTCGGCTATAGCCTTGAAATGCTGAAAAAGCCCCTCCTGTGGTGGCTTGTTATAATAAGGCGCTACCAGCATAACACCGTCAACCCCGGCATTTTGCGCAGCTTGAGTCAAGGCTATGCTGTCGGCAGTCGAGTAGCTGCCGGTACCGGCGATTACAGCAGCTTTACCACCAACCTCTTCAACGATCGCTTTAAAAAGACCGACCTTTTCATCTGTATTAAGTGTCGGCGATTCACCGGTCGTACCGGCAACCACTAATCCGTCCGATCCGGTTTGCACCAGGTAAGAAGCTAACTTTTTAGCCTGATCAAAATTAATTGTAAGATCATCATTAAAAGGTGTAACCATGGCTGTAATCATTCGCCCGAAATCATTTGTCAATTCTTTCACCTTCTTTATAAATAATCACCCGGCCTAAATTGCCGGTGCAAGATTTGGATACATTTTTCCATCTCATTCCGCTTTACCAGTATCCAAATTGTTGTATAAGAATCAGCGGATTGTAATATCTGTATTTTTTCAGCAGACAGCGCCTCCACAATTTTCGCCATAACACCGGGAACACCGGTCATTCCAGCTCCCACAACCGCCACTTTTGCGCAATCAGACAGCACCTCAGGGTAAATATCAAGGTTTTCCAGGACACGAACCGCTTTGGCCGCAACCGATTTTTTTACTGTAAAAAGAACTGATTCCGGTAGTACATTGATCAGATCCAAACTGATTCCGGCTTGCGCCAACGCATTAAATATTTTTTTCTGAAATTCAGGGACATCCGGACAATCTTTAATCACTATTCTCATCCTGTTGACATCAGGGATGTTTGTAATACCCGTTATTGTACGGTCCCTGGTAATATCTATAGAACCCTTATACACTTCACCATACGAAGTTACCAGCGTGCCCTGAGCGTCGCTAAAAGTGCATTTAATTCTCAAAGGAATATTTTTTTGCATGGCAATTTCCACAGCCCGGGGGTGAATTACTTTTGCTCCCTCTTGAGCCAGCTGGCAAATCTCGTTATAAGTTACTGTCTCCAGAGGTCTCGCGTCAGATACAATGCGCGGGTCCGCGGTCATAATTCCCTCAACATCCGTATAAATATCCACGCTGGTTGCCTCCAGCGCAACGCCAAGAGCCGCTGCGGTGGTATCGCTGCCGCCTCTGCCAAGCGTCGTTACTTCCCCCTCTTTGGTAATACCCTGAAACCCGGCAACGATGACAATTTTCCCTTCCAGAGCGTGTCGTACTATACATTGAGGGTCAACTTTAATGATTTTTGCCTCGTTATAATTATCATCAGTAATTATACCGGCTTGCGCTCCCGTGAGGAAAATAGCCGGGTAGCCTATTTTTTGTATGGTGGCGGCCAACACCACGCCTGATATGATTTCCCCGCAGGACATCAGAAGATCAGCTTCACGGGGTGATAGTTCCTTATTACCGCTGCCGGCATATGAAAGGAGTGTATCCGTCGCATAAGGCTCTCCTCGGCGTCCGATAGCGGATACAACAACAACCGGAGAGTAGCCTTCCTGGCTGGCTTCGGCTACCTTGGCGGCAACCTTTAAACGCATTTCTTCGTCAACAAGGGACGTGCCGCCAAACTTCTGAACAATAAATTCCATATATACTCCTTTCGGTAGCCACTTTTTTCAGCAGTCAGTAGTCAGAATTCAGAATGAACACAAGAGTCCGGTCCGAAGTTGGGCAATTAAAAGTTTTACACCTTGTCAGGCATAAATCCTGACGATTAGACTAAGCTTTCATAAATTTCTTAGACGGCGCAAAAATTTTGATTGCCTAAGAAGCAGGAAATCGAAAGTTAACATTTTTGTTCAAGGAGTTCTAGATTCAATATTCGATTGGTTCTCTTATTCTGACTTCTGACTCCTGACTCCTGAGATTATTATTTTTTCATTAAACAATCATACTTAATTAAGAGTTCAGCAATTTGAATTGCGTTAGTTGCAGCGCCTTTTCGCAGTTGATCGGCTGCAACCCAGATATTCAGGCCGTTAGGAATGGAATTATCCTCGCGGATACGACCGATAAAAACCTCATCCCGGTCAGACGCAAATAACGGCATTGGATACTTCTTTGCCGCCGGATCGTCTACAACAACAACACCCGGAGATTTTTCGAACACCTGTCTCGCTTCTAAAGCGGTAAGCTTCCTCTCGGTCTCAATATTTATCGATTCAGAATGGCTGCGGTATACCGGCACCCGGACGGTAGTGGCGGTAATCGCTATAGAATCGTCATGCAATATCTTTTGGTTTTCTTTCACCATCTTCCATTCTTCTTTTGTATAATCCAGATCCATAAAAACATCAATATGCGGTATTAAATTAAACGCTATTTGGTATGGAAACACTTCCGGGGTGATTTTACCCTGTTCTAAAACCGCCTTGGTCTGAACAGTCAATTCTTCAATAGCTTCCGCCCCGGCACCGGATACCGCCTGATAAGTCGACACTACAATTCTCTTTATTTTCGCCGCGTCATGGATTGGTTTCAATGCCACTACCGCGATAATAGTCGAACAGTTCGGGTTGGCGATGATTCCTTTATGCCATTTAACATCCTCAGGGTTCACTTCAGGAACCACCAGGGGAACCGCAGGATCCATCCTAAAATTGCTGCTGTTGTCAATGATCACCGCTCCCCGCTCAACAGCTGCCGGCCCGAACTCCTTACTTGCCGCCCCTCCGGCAAAAAAAACAATATCGGCGCCGTTAAACGAGTCTGGAGTTGTTTCTTCCACACTATAGTTCTTCCCCCGAAAAGCCATTTCTTTACCTGCGGAACGGGAAGTGGCGCAAAGTTTTAAATCCCCTACAGGAAAGTTCCGCTCATCAAGCACTTTTAGAATCTCATGCCCCACTGCGCCGCTAGCCCCGACTAAAACTACTTTGTACTCCGACAAAGAAAAACCCCCTTAATAAAATATTTATTTAAAAGTTATCACTTCTAATTGCCTAGTCCCAACTGGTATTTTTCGGACAAGATTGCACAGGGTTTACAGGAGTTTAACTTTGCATTTTCACAGTGTCATTCTGATAATATTTGCCTAATTATGTCCCACCTGATGTACCACCAGTAGTGGCTGATACTGTTTACCCATTAATGCATCTTGTATCGTATTTACTAGCAAATCCCACTTCGCCACAAGCGAGCTCGGCTTTTCGGTCGGATTGTCCTGTCCAAAAGGAACCAGAAAGATATTTTTCATATTAAGCAGCAAACCAATATTTTTGGCGTTCATGCTCAAACCATCGTTGGTTGAAACAGCCAGCACCACCGGCCGCTGATTTCTTAATTGAGCCTTTACGGCCATCAGTACCGGGCTGTCAGTAATCCCGTTGGCTAATTTGGCCAGCGTGTTTCCCGTACATGGAGCAACTACTATTATATCATGAAGTTTCTGTGGCCCAATGGGTTCAGCGTCTGCAATAGTAGAAATTATTTCACGGCCGGTAATTTCACTAATCAAGTTTTGCCATTTTAGGCTGGATCCAAATCTAGTGTCAGTGGCATAAAGCGCGTCACTCATTACCGGATAAATTTCAGCACCCTCATTAACTAAATTGCGCACTTGCGGTATAACATCATCCAGACAACAATGAGAGCCAGTCAAGGCAAAACCAACCTTGACCCCCTGCAAACGCATCTCAAGCACCTCCGTTATCTAAAAACCGGGCAAGCCGCCTGCCGTTTCCCCTGCCAGAAATCCTGTGATCGCCTTGGCTAATATCCGGCCGGCTGTTTTAGGCGCAACCCTGCCCGGTAGACTAGGCGTAAGAACGGCTCTTAGTCCTAAACGCTCCGCCGCCTGAAAATCAGTTCCACCCGGCGCTGTGGCTAAGTCGATGATTACCGTGCCGGGTTTTATACCTGTTAATATGTCTTCCGTCAAAACCGGCGCGGGTACCGTGTTGAAAATTATATCGACTTCACCCATAAAGCTTCTCATTTCTGTAAAAGAAACAGGGGTTAGATTCATCTCAATAATCCTGGCCATGTCCGCAGTCTTTCTGGCGACAACCCCCGTTCGCGCCCCCATCGCCCATAATAAACGGGACAGTGTCCGGCCGGTTCGGCCAAACCCGATGACAATAGCCGAACTACCGTGAATAGTTATCGGCAACATTTCCATCGCCATCTGGACAACGCCTTCTGACGAAGGAATTGAATTTAATATCGCCACCTCGTCCAGATTCATTAGTTCGATAAGACGAAGGCCTAAACTTGCAGTCATCTGCTTGAGCAGCGTACCGGCAAGTCCGGTAAAAACGAGAGTCTTAACAGGTAAAGCCGCCATTATTTCTTCAGTTAGGGTAAAGGTCTGTTCGGACAAAACACAGTGCAAAAGCCCTTTATCATCAATGCCAAGAATAGGCAGGACAACAGCTTTAACACCCTTCAGACTATCCACTAAACTACTCGAGAGAACAACACCGCTGGTACCGTCTTTTACAGGCAGGCCAGTAACATTCACCCGGATACCTGATGCAAGTAACTCCTCGATCATATCCAGGTATCTGGCATCGCCTCCGATAACAGCAACGGTAATCCCATCAAGATCTGGCTGCATAACCGTCGGAAACCCCCTAACATCGTTGGCTGCGTTTACCCACATTATATGAGCCATTAAAAATGAAGGTGCTTGTCAATATTAAGTTGCGATTAATCAAAAAGCAGTTTGTCTAAACCATAAACCACCCTTTCAAGATGTGCTACTTTACGTATCCCATACAGTATTCCGGGCATGAACGATTCCCGGGTGATAGAGTCATGCCTGATTGTTAAAGTCTGACCCAATCCGCCAAAAATGACCTCCTGATGGGCTACCAACCCCGGCAGGCGAACACTATGTATGCGTATCCCACCTGTTAGCTTGCTCCCGCGCGCCCCGGCTATGTTTTCAAATTCATTAACCGGCCCTTGCTCGAGATCTCCACGCTGTTCAATAATCGCCTCGGCTGTTTTTATTGATGTACCGGATGGCGCATCAATTTTTTGATCATGATGCAATTCGATTATTTCCACTTGAGGGAAATGGCGCACGGCTTCGGAGGCAAATCTCATCATTAAAATCGCCCCTATGGCAAAGTTAGGCGCTATCAAACCACCTACGCCCAATGATTTTGAAAGGTCAATAATTGCCTGAATTTTTTCCTCACTCAACCCGGTTGTCCCGACAACCGGACGCACGCCGTGATTCAGACAGATCATTACATTCCGGTATACAGCCTGAGGAGTGGTAAAGTCTATTACTACGTCAGGACGGGTCCGCAATATGAGCTCTTCCAGGTCTTTTTCTATCGATATCCCAATCTCACCGGCTTCAATCAACGAACCGACATCCACTCCTTCTCCCCTACTGTCGGCCGCACCAATAAGTTCCAGATCATCTGAATTCCAGATAGCTTTGACCACCTCCCGGCCCATCCTGCCATAAGCACCGGCAACAATAACCCTAAGCAAAACCACACCTCCCTGAAAATCGCCGCTAACTTTTTAAACTTAATTTTCTTATATATAATTAAATATGTCAATAAGATATGTCAATAAGAATTAAAGTGACAAAAGACACTTAAGTGCAAGTGAACTCTACACGGCTAACTCTTTCAACGGCCTAAACGGCGAATTCCGCCTTGGTATATTTATCTTTAATTTAGTCATAATACTATCAATTTAGAAAGGGTGTGTTAACAGGAAAGACCAAAAGGCCGATACGAAAGACTGTTGTATGTTAATATAGAAGAACCATGTCCAATGTTTTAGGCATATTTTCCGGAATCACAAGTCTTGTCGCGGTACTCTCCGGCAGATCCGGAAAAGTAAATTCAGCCAACGGGTATCCTGATCCCCTGGTTAAAAGATAATACTTTGTTTCGTTTGTTTTAAAATTAAAACTAATTTTTTCATTCTTAATTTTGGTCAGTTCATCTTTCATACTTACTTCCTCCTGCAAAATTATTTTATGCTACGAAATAATTCTCCAACCTTGCTTTAATATATTCACATTTACCTTACCGGACTCAGGAAAATCACGCCGTTCAACAACCCCGGAGAAAACAAAACCATCTGAACCATACATTGACTCCACTATGCCGCTGGTAACTTCAAAATCTATCCTACTGCCACTTAACTTCTCCGCTGGGTTAAAAGGTTCCGACAGAGCCAATTCTTCCGCATAATCTTGGTAAAGCAGCCATAATAAAGATTCCAGATTGCCGTCGGGCATGGTGATATTAAGAGTTATTTCTTCTGATGCTTCCCGCCTGGAAATCATATGATTGTGTGCGTACAGTTTTTCTGTAAGGTTGTCAATTATATGCTCGCTCATCCCTTCCCGTAACGGCTGTTGATGCATCGCCAGCAGTTTTTTTGCCAGCGATCTGATCAATAAGTAATTCCGGTGGACATTCCCCAGGGCTAATGGATGAATCCGCTCCGCAAGAAGGGTAAATGCTTTTACCTGCTGGTCATTACTACAAACACCGGCCTTTTCCCCGGCCAAAGCCAAATAAGAATAAACATCCTCAATATTTACCGGAATTCTAGCGGTGGGGTTGTTGGGATCCTGTGGATTAAAAGCGTTTACAACACTGGGATCTATCGGACCGAGTTCACCCATTTTACCCATTACTATTTCGTCCGCCCCCAGACATAACAACGTTCCAGCGCTGTAACAACGAAAAGGAACGATAATATTAAAACGATTTGTATATTCCCGGATTAGGTGAACTAATCGCCAAGGCGTCAGGACATCGCCTCCCCTAGTATATAGAAACAAATCTATCTGGCTGCCTGTTCTTTGATCGTTTTTATTAAGCATTTCCAAATGTCTGTAAAAAACCTCTGTCACATCAGGTGCAATTCTTGTATTAATATTTTCCCGGTCACCTGTAATATAGCAGATAACGGCGGCATCTCTCAATTCAGCAATATTTTTAATCAATTCAATTCTTTGTTGACGTGCCATGTCAGACCTCCTGTCATCCCCAATTATGCTTAATTTTTAGTATGTCAAAAGCAGGTTGTAAAGATGACAGATAAGCAAAAAAATTTGGGCGCTTATTTTAAAGTATATGGTAATAATTTGTTTCCAGGGCAGGTAGAAGCGACATATTCCAACGGCATCCTGGAAATCCGCGCACCCAAATCGGATATGGCTACGAGGCGGAAGGTAAAGTAAATCTAGCTTAGTATAAATTAACATAAAACAGGAGGGGGTGGCGGTATCCCCTCCTGTTTTATGTTAATTTATACTAAGCTTGCGTGGATACTAATACGAATAGCGCTGAAAAGCCGGGTTAGTCTGATCCAGCTCTACAATGATAACTTCAGCGCCGATTTTTCTCACAGCTTCCCAGGGTATTATCAACTTCGGCTTGTCTATCCACAGATTTATAATGTTATTCTTCCTTGGCAGAATTATTGAACGAATCTCACCGGTATCGATATCTATATCCATGTCAGATTCATCTACCACACCCAATCGCGCGCCGTTATAAATATTTACTATTTCTTTACCGACGAGCTCACCCAATCTCATATTAACCACCCCTTGCGAAATTTAATTTATATATTGACAATTTGATTGTTAAATTTTTCGCCATGCCTGGATCACCTTCAGGATATAAGGCTGAGCTAAAGCCATAATAATTGAAATTGCAGCCAACGGCTCCAGGCTGTAATGTCCTAAATGCACTCTCGCCGGTAATTGCAGCTCAACAAAGGTACATATCAACACAAGTGAAAGATAGATACCCCCAGCAACTCCGATAAGGTTGGTTAGCGCTTTTGAAAGTGGACTGGATTTGCTTTCACCAATTACTCCCCAGTCTTTTTCCCTGTATCTCTGCTGTTTAACTCTTTCGCGGACAGAAAAAACTACCAGCAACAATACAACCGTACCGAATAATAACCCATTTAGCATAGTCCCACCCCCGTAATAATCTATTTAGGACATGCCGGGAATATGATAAAAAAGACAGGTACTCAGAATTCAGTAGTCAGAATACTTCAAGACCATAATGTTTTCTCATTCTGACTCTTGACTACCTAAATTTCACACTTTGCCGGTGGAGCCAAAACCACCTTCGCCACGACCACTTTCCTCAAGCTCTTCCACAGGTTCAAGGACGGCATTATATACCGGCAAGAAAAGCAGTTGAGCAACTCTTTCTCCCGGATTGACTATGTATTCACTAATAGATTGATTGTAAACAGCCACAATTATTTCTCCTTTGTAGTCGCTGTCAATAACCCCGACAGCATTTGCAAGAGAAATACCATGCTTGGTAGCTAAGCCACTTCTGGGAAAAACCAGGCCAACAATGTGTTTAAACGGGATTTCAATGGCAATGCCTGTCGGGATTTTCATTCTGGCGCCGGGGGGCACCACCAAAGGTTCATCCAGGCAAGCCGGTAAGTCCAACCCCGCTGAGCCTGTCGTGGCATAGTGCGGAAACGGTATGGTGTCGCCTATTTTTTCAGACACTTTTTTTACTTTTACGGTTATGGAAAAGCTCATAAATACCTCCATGGAAAACTTATCGCCGGCAAATTTAAAATCCTCCTCGTCGGAGGATTAATATTCGTTAAACTATTCTGGTTCGCTGAATCAATCTATGTTTCACGCCTCAATTGACTTCCATACCTTGACAACATTTTTTCCATGTTACCACAGTCCGTCCAAGGCCCGATAGTCGCCATGGAAAAATCCCCGGGCTTTAACATTTCTGCGGCTAATTCCTGAATATCAGCTATCGTTACTTTGTTTATTTTTTCTACAACCTCCTCCGGGGGGATAACCTTCCCCAGATAAAGTTGAGATTTTCCCAATCTGCTCATCCGTGTGCTGACATTCTCCAAGCTCAAGAGCAGATTACCCTTTAATTGGTCTTTTGCCCGCTGAAGTTCTTCGGATTTAACGCTATTTAACCTGATATCTTCCACTTGTTTAAATATTAGCTCTAATACCTCATCTACGTTTTGCTTGCTCAGACCGGCATAGATACAAAAAAGACCGGTATCGTGGTATGAGCTATGATAAGAGTAAACTGAATAAACAAGCCCGCGCTGCTCCCTGATCTCCTGAAACAATCTCGAACTCAAGCCTCCGCCAAGAATAGTGTTAAGCACCTGGAAAGTGTAAGTTTTCTCATTTTCCAGGCTTAAGCCGGGAGTACCAATGCACAAGTGCACTTGTTCAGTTTCTTTGCTGCGGCAAACCACATCCCGCTTTGGCGCGGGAGCAATTATGTCGCGTGCCGGCAAATAACCTTTTCTTGTTTCCAGCACTGGACGAAGTTTATTGATTACCTCATCTTTATCTATATTGCCTGCAGCTGTTACTACCAGATTTCCCGGTTTATAATGGGTATTATAAAACTCAACTATTTTATCCCTCGAAATCTGCTCTATCACCTCGGCAGTTCCGATAATCGGCCTGCCGAGAGCATGTCCCTGCCACATTGAACCGGCAAAAATATCGTGTACCAACTCATCCGGAGCATCTTCGTACATTTTAATCTCTTCGACGATGACATTTCTCTCGCGGTCGATATCATCCGGCGCAAATTTAGAGTAAAATAGCATATCGCTCAATAGGTCCACGGCAAGGTCAAAATATTCATCAAGAACCCTGGCGTAATAACAAGTATATTCCTTGGTAGTAAACGCGTTCAGCTGCCCGCCTACCGCATCAAGGGTCTCGGCAATCTGCTTGGCTGTTCGCCTTTCAGTCCCTTTAAAAAGCAAATGCTCAATAAAGTGCGATATACCGTTGTTCTCAGAGCTTTCATAACGCGAACCCACATCAACCCAAAAGCCCAGAGCCACCGAACGAACATGGGGAACTTGCTCCAAAAGAATATGTATATTGTTGTCAAGAGTAACCTTATGGAACATAAAGGAACCTCCTATATAAATACATCCTGAAACATATTCGTGATATTTGCTCTAATTCCTTTAAATTAGAACTATATATATTGAAAAGCTTTATAATCTCCCTTATCAGGTTTCCCAATTTCTTTTCTGATTATTTACTGATACTGCTTAACAAATCCTATGCGTCCCATAGCATTATTATTAAAATAAAAAAAAACCTCTAATTCGAGGTGTTAGTAATGCTACTACCCAAAAGAAAAACACATCCATAATAAAAAACAAGCTGCTATTACTCAATCAGGATAATGTCTTGCTAACCACGGCCGAATTCACGGCGTCTTGGCGGCCGCGGTCCCCGGTCGCGAGACCTTTCCCGGTCGTCCTTGGCGACCTTTCCTGCCGGCGCAGGCACAACATCTTTCTTTGACAGCTTCAACCGGCCTTGATTATCATATCCAATAGTTTTAACCAGAATCATATCCCCTTCTTTGACAACATCCTCAACCTTATTTACCCTGTGGTGTTCAAGCTGGGAAATATGAACAAGGCCTTCTTTACCCGGCAGCCCCAGAACTCCCGGGATAATCTCAACAAAACAACCAAAATCCATCACCTTGGTAACACGCCCGTTATAAATTTCACCGGCCTGGATTTCCTTTGTCAATGATTCGATAATTTGCAGGGCTATTTTACCCTTTTCCTGGTCAACAGACGCAATAAACACCCGGCCATCATCTTCTATATCTATATCAGCACCGGTTTCCTCAACGATTTTTTTAATAATCTTACCACCCGGCCCAATTACGTCACGTATCTTATCCGGGTCAATCGTGGTATGGATAATACGCGGGGCATGCGGCGACAGTTCCGGTCTGGGAGCGGGAATAACCTCAAGCATTTTATTTAAAATATGCATACGACCCTCATGTGCCTGCGCCAGGGCTTGCTCGAACACTTCCCGGGTAATACCGGCGATTTTGATATCCATTTGGAGGGCTGTAATCCCCTTGGCAGTACCCGCGACTTTAAAGTCCATGTCACCAAGGTGATCCTCAAATCCCTGGATATCAGTAAGTACAGCGAGTTTATCGCCTTCTTTAATCAGACCCATGGCAACACCGGCAACCGGCGCTTTAATCGGCACTCCTGCGTCCATTAAAGCCAAACAACTGCCGCATACGCTTCCCATTGAGGTGGAACCATTTGATTCAAGAGCTTCGGAAACAAGGCGAATGGTATAGGGAAATTCTTCTTCATTCGGTATAACCGCGGCAAGCGCCCTTTCTGCCAGTGCTCCATGTCCGATTTCCCTGCGGCCTGGAGACCTGATCGGCCGGGTCTCACCCACGCTGAAAGGCGGGAAATTATAATGATGCATAAATCGCTTGGATTCTTCCACACCTAGACCGTCCAGGATTTGCTCATCCGAAATTGTTCCCAGGGTTACCGCTGAAAGGATTTGAGTTTGTCCCCTGGTAAAAAGCCCGGACCCGTGGGGTCTTGGTAAAACGCCCACTTCAACGGATATCGGGCGCACCTCTGTAATCGCCCGTCCGTCAATACGCGCTCCTTCTGATGTGATCATACTGCGTACGATTTTCTTTTCAACTGCGTCAATAACCGTTCGTATTGAATTTTCTTGTTCCGGAAAGGTTTCGATAAATTGCTCCACCAATTCGTTCTTAACATCATCCAAATATGATTCACGGGCTTGCTTAATAAGTCTTTCGTTTACGCACCGCCGGAGGGCAACCTCAAGTTTTTCCCCGGCCTTCCCGGTTACCGCTTCTATAATGTCAGGCCCTGGTTCGGACATGACAGGCGTTACTTTTTCCCTGGCCAGCCCTAAAGCCAGGGCTTCATCACGAAATTCCTCAATAAAGCTAACGATTTCTTTCACAGCGTCATGTCCGAAAGATATCGCTTCCAGCATGACCGCTTCCGGAATCTCACGGGCACCCGCCTCTACCATCATTACCGCGTCTCCGGTACCGGCAACCACCAGGTGCATTTCACTTTTTTCGTTCTGGGCTAAAACAGGGTTGATTATAAACTGCCCGTCCACCCGGCCGACAATAACACCGCCAATCGGGTATTTAATAGGGATTTCCGAGATGTGCAACGCCGCTGAAGCGCCGATCATGGCGGCTATTTCCGGTGCGTGGTCCTGGTCCACGGACATTATTGTGGCGATAACCTGGACCTCGTTGCGCATTTCTTTAGGGAACAGGGGGCGGATTGGCCGGTCGATCAATCGTCCGGAAAGAACGGCCTTCTCACTGGGACGGCTCTCTCTTTTTATGAAACCGCCCGGTATCTTTCCCACAGCGTAAAACCTTTCCTCATAATCCACCGTAAGTGGAAAGAAATCAATCCCTGCCCTGAGGTGGCCTGCCATAGTAGCGGTTACCAGGACGGTGGTATCCCCGTAACGGACAAAAACAGAACCACTCGCTTGTTTTGCCAGCCTGCCGGTTTCTAAGATCATCGGGCGACCACCGACGAGAATTTCTTTAATTAAAACTTGGTTATTTAACATTGAGTAGCAATACCTCCCGTAACAGACATGAAACATTTAACAAAATATATCTTCGACATTCTTAATATTATTTCCTTTCGGGGTAGAATAAAATACACAAACCCCCGCATATGACGAAGAAGCGGGTGAATTAGCCCGCTTCAAAAACATCGCTACTTTCTTAAACCAAGTTTTTCGATAAGTGAACGATATCGATCAAAATGCCGGTCACGCAGATAGTTTAGCAAGGCCCTTCTTTGGCCAACCATCTTAAACAAACCACGGCGTGAGTGGTGGTCACCTTTATGCAACTGCAAGTGACCGGTAAGGTTGTTAATCCTTTCCGTCAAAATAGCAACCTGTACTTCCGGGGAACCAGTGTCGTTATCGTGAAGCTTATGTTGGGATATAATGGATTGCTTGTCTTCAGTAGTCAAAGCCATGCTGTTCACCTCCTTTTTGGGAAATCGCTGCCGGCCAAGTCAACCGCCGGAGAACATGTTACCTAGCCTGCAGTTCTTCGGGAAGGCTACTTCCCGATTATTGTTATGACCAGGCGGCCGCCTGGTATATCTTTGGCAACAATATCAAACACTCTGCCAGGCTTAGCTAAAAAACCACGGAATCTGGTAGCCGTCGGTATGCGTCCTGGTATGCCGCTGGCAGCGTTAATGATGTCCGCTATAGTGATTCTATCCTGTCTCATATCCCGTAATCGCTTGCGGGCGTGTTCCGTAATAATAACCTTCATCCTGTTTACACTCTAATACGCGTTAGATTGGTACATTCGTTCTTCTCCCTCTTGCGCGAGAAAGGCATATAGGGCATCCTGGAAGGCTGTTAACCGGACATTCTCAATGTTTGACTGGTTGTAAATGCACTCCAGCTCTTTTTTCAGAGACTGGAATTCCTCGCTCAGGCAAATCAGAGCGATATAATTGAGCCACTTTTTAATCTCCTCCTCGGGAGAATCGAACTTTGGCACAGTCAAGGTTAACGCCTCCTCTCATGATACGGGACGTTTAACGCGATAATTGTAGCACAAATCAAACGCTTATGTAAACGCTGCCCATAAAATTATATTGAAAATCGTTATTTTTTATTCATTTGCTTTCGACCCCCGCCCGGGTTTCCATAATATCTTGCTCTATTTGTTTAACCAGGTCGGTTGATGTCGGAAATTTTTTTTCCCCTCTTAACCGCCTGATAAATTTCACTTTGATATTCTTCCCATAGAGATCCTGGTAAAAATCCAGCAAATGCACTTCAATATTCCTTGCGTTACCTTGAAATGTCGGCTTGACGCCGATATTTGCCACGCCAAGATAGGTTTCACCGTCTACATAAACCTTAACCGAATAAACACCATCCGCAGGAACCAGCATTTTTCGATCTATATTCAGGTTGGCGGTAGGAAAACCAAGAGAGCCGCCACGCCTTTCCCCCGTTACGACCTGCCCCTCGATAAACGGATAATACCCTAGAAATTTGGCTGACTCAACCACCTGGCCTTTCATTAACAACTCCCTAATCAGGGAACTGCTGACTACCTGACCTTCAACTATTACCGGAGGAACCACACGCAGCTGGTAGTTGTATTTAGAAGCTTGTTCTTCCAGTAAGTCCGGCGTTCCCCGGCCATAGTGTCCGAAAGTATAATTATATCCAACTACAACCCCACTGGCCCCCAGTTCTTCATGCAGCACTGTCTTGATAAAATCTTCCGGTGAAAGCTTGGCAAATTCAAGGTCGAAAGGTACCAGCAACAATACTTCTACGTTTAGTTTGGCTATAAACGCCTGTTTCGCTTCATGTGATAGCAGCAACGGAGGACAATTATCCGGGTACAAGACAGCCAGTGGATGAGGATGAAAAGTAAAGACAGCCGGTGTACCACAAATTTCATTGGCCATACTCACTATTTCAGAAATCAGTTTTTGGTGGCCGATATGCACACCGTCGAAGTTCCCCATTCCAACTACCAGCTTTTTATGTTTATACTTTAAGCCATGCCAATGGCGGTAAACATGCAAGTTAACAACCTCCTGCCTGAACGGAACCGGTTCGGTCGTATATTAATTATTCAGGCATTCAGATTCAGCAGTCGTAAATTCAGAATGCTTCAAGACGATAAACCATCTCTCATTCCGACTCCTGACTCCTGACTCCTGATTAGTACTTCCATATTTTCGTTAGCTGCACCATTAGTGTTACCTAGCAGCGCTAGCAACGATTACCTTATATAATATAATTATACAAGCACACAAACGGTTTTAAATACTAACCTGCTCGGATCTGCCGGATCATAGCCGGTCTCAGCTACCGCTAACAACCCCTCCGGGCCTTGCAGGCGAACAAGAACACCTTCGGTCAACCCGTCAGGCAATTCAGCCACTCCAGGTAAAAAAAGCTTTGAGCCCGAACTGACCGCTGCAACCGCCGCGCTCTTTACTCTAACAGGCGGTAATCCTAATAAAGCTTCTTCCACAGGAATAATGATATTAGAAGCATTATTACCTGCTTTCCCTACAGCAGCAAATGACTTAATATCTTCCAGCGTGCATGAATCAGCAATTTCAAAAACGCCTGCTCTTGTGCGCACCAAAAAAGACATATGAGCGCCGCATCCCAGGTGATCGCCGATATCCTCACACAGTGTCCGGACATATGTTCCCTTGGAGCAGGTTAAGTGCACCAGCGCCACCGGTTTAGGCCCACCCCAACCGGCGCCGTCAATATAATCAAGCTTATTAATGGTGACCGCCCGTGCCCGGCGTTCGACCGTCAAACCTGCTCTGGCCAGTTCGTACAGCTTTTTCCCATGCCACTTTAGCGCGGATACCATCGGCGGCACCTGGCTAATCTCCCCGGTAAAAACCGGCAGTGATGCTTTAACGCTTTCCGCGGTCAAATATGAAGCGTCACACTCGCCTATTACTTCACCAAAGGAGTCCCCTGTGGAAGTTACGGTACCAAAAGTAATCTCCGCGCGGTACTCTTTATCGTCCCCGGCAATAAACCGGGCCGCGCGGGTGGCACGGCCCAGGCAAACAACCAGCACCCCGGCTGCTCCGGGGTCCAGCGTTCCGGTATGTCCCACCTTATTTATTTTAAATGTGCGGCGGATAAAATCAACCACATCGTGAGAGGTCATCCCGGGAGGTTTCAGCACGTTGATTATCCCATTCATATCACAATCCCGCTCCTCCGGCTGCATGAACTGCCGCCGCAACCACCTCTTTTTCAATTGTACTAATCTTTCCCGCGATTTCACAGCCAGCGGCGCGCAAATGACCCCCGCCACCCAGAAAAGATGCCAGGCGGTTAACGTCCACCGTTTTTTTTGATCGGAAACTAATTTTATATTTGCCGTCCGGCAGCTCATGAAAGAGCAATCCCACTTCAACGCCTTTAATTGACCGGGCGTAGTTCACAATTCCTTCCGTATGTTCATCTTTCGCCCCGGTGTCCCGCAGCATGTCACGGGTGATAATCATCCAGGCTACTCGGCCGCAATCGCTAAATGAGAGGGTTTTCAACGCTGCGCTTAATAAAAGCTGAGAAACCCGCGATTTTTCTTCATAAAGAAGAACGTTTATCCGGGAAAATGGTACGCCCATTTCAATTAAATGAGCCGCTCGCCTATGTGTATTGGGGGTGGTACTCTCATATTGAAATGAACCGGTATCTGTAACTATCGCCGTATACAAACAAATTGCCATGTCTAAAGAAATATTAACTTTCATTAACTGCAGCAAGTCAAATATGATTTCTCCGACCGCCGCCGCCTGAGGGTCAATATACCTGTATGTACCGTAAGAATTTGTGCTGGCATGATGATCTATATTAATTACAGTCAAATCACGCCCGGGCAAATCCCGGTAACCGCTACCCAATCTTTCCGTTACGGGACAATCCAAAGCAATTAGCGTGTCGTAAGCGCCTTCCGGCGGGCTGCCGACCCGGTAATCCTGGATGCCCGGTAAAAACTCATATATCTCAGGAATAGGATCGGGACCGGCAACGGTTGCTTGTTTGCCAAGCTGTCTCAATATCATCGCTAATGCCAGTACCGATCCGAGGCAGTCACCGTCGGGCATGATATGACCGCATATCAACGCATGCTTTACGTTGCTGATGGCCCGGGCAATCACCTCAAGCTTATTCATCGGAGGGGCCACCTTTCTCCCGGACTTCTTCCATAAGCTTAATTAAGCGCGCGCCCTGCCCTATTGATTGATCTAGTTTAAAAGCGATCTCCGGAGTGTAACGGAGCCGGATTCGCTTGCCCAACTCACTTCTGACAAATCCCTGCGCTTTCGCGAGCGCTTCCATAGAAGCCTTTTGAGCGGCGGGCTCTCCGTAAACGCTGGCAAAAATATCAGCATAACGTAAATCCTTTGATACTTTTACTGCAGTTATGCTGACGAAACCTATCCGCGGATCTTTTATTTCATCCCTCAGCAAATCAGAAACTTCCTTTTTTATAGCTTCCGCTAAACGTTCAGAACGGAAAGACATTGCCTAACACCTCCTAGTAAGAGGTTAGTGATTATATATAACTTTGACTATCTACATTTAAGCGAGTTCCCTTTTAACAGCTTCAACGGTAAATGCCTCAACAACGTCTCCCTCTTGCATCTCATTGAATTTTTCAAAAGCAAGGCCGCACTCGTATCCTTGCAATACTTCTTTCACGTCGTCTTTAAACCGCTTTAGAGAATTTAATTTACCCTCATGAATTACTATGCCGTCGCGCACCAGCCGAACGCCGGCATCCCTTTCTATCTTGCCTTCCATAACATAGCAGCCCGCTATAGTACCTATTTTTGAAGCCCTGAATATCTTCCTTATTTCCGCCCTGCCCAGAGCCACTTCTTTATATTCCGGCTCAAGCAAGCCGCTCATGGCCGCCTTAACGTCTTCTATGGCCTCGTATATAACCCTGTACAGCCGTACGTCAACCTTCTCATTCTCCGCAGCTTTCCTGGCGTTTACATCCGGACGCACGTTGAATCCCAATATGATGGCGTTAGATGCCGACGCCAGCATGATATCAGTTTCAGAAATGGCGCCTACTCCGCCATGGATAATGTTAACCTTCACCTCTCCGGTATTTAACCGCTCCAGCGCCTGCCGCAAAGCTTCAACCGAACCCTGCACATCCGCTTTGACGATAATGCCCAGTTCTTTAATCTGGCCTTCCTGGATGCGCTTAAATAAGTCGTCCAAGGACACCCTGGTGGTGGTTTTTAACTCTTCTTCCCTTTTCTTTATCTGTCTGCGTGAAACAATGCTTCTGGCAAGCTTCTCATCCTGGACAACAATAAACACGTCGCCCGCCATCGGTGTTTCCGAAAAACCCAATACCTCAACCGGCATGGAAGGCCCGGCTTTTTTTACACGACGCCCTTTATCGTCAATCATGGCGCGTACCCGCCCGATGGCGGAACCGGCAATAATGTTGTCGCCAATCTTCAGAGTACCGTTTTGCACCAGCACGGTGGCTACCGGACCGCGACCTTTATCAAGTTCCGCCTCTATCACTGTTCCCCTGGCCGGACGCTCAGGGTTGGCCTTTAATTCTTTCATTTCAGCCACCAGCAGGATCATTTCCAGAAGGTCTTTCAACCCTTCACGTTTGACGGCTGAAACATTAACACAGATAGTATCCCCGCCCCACTCCTCGGCTATCAATCCTTGTTCAGTAAGCTCCTGTTTGACCCGATCAGGGTTGGCTCCGGGTTTATCCATCTTGTTAATGGCCACAATAATCGGCACTTCCGCCTCTTTGGCGTGATTTATCGCCTCTATGGTTTGAGGCATTACCCCGTCTTCAGCCGCAACTACCAGGATGGCAATATCGGTGACCTGTGCGCCACGCGCCCGCATAGCCGTAAAAGCTTCATGTCCCGGCGTGTCTACAAAAGTGATTTTCTTTCCACCATGCTCAACCTGATAGGCACCAATATGTTGAGTAATCCCGCCGGCCTCTGTGGCAGTCACATTGGTCTGTCTGATGGCGTCTAACAGAGAAGTCTTGCCATGATCGACATGTCCCATCACAGTAACGATACAAGGTCTTGGATTTAACTGTTCAGCATCCTCTTCCGGTTCCTGCATCAGCAACGCTTCCAGATCAACCGGAAGCTTAACCTCAACCTCATATCCGAATTCCACGGCCAGCAAGCTTGCGGTATCGCTGTCAATCTCCTGATTTATTGTTGCCATCACACCAAGCTGCATCAGTTTTTTGATCAGCTCAGCCGGGCTTTTGTGGATCTTTAAAGCCAATTCTTGTACTGTTATTGATTCACCTATTACTACGGGTTTCTTTTCTACCGGTTGAGCCGGCCCAACCGGGCGACTTTCCTGGGTTTTAACGGCTCCTTTTTTACGCGGACCTGCAGCAGTCCTTGAACGCAGTTTTTCGTCAGTATTATCCAAGCTCACAGAACGTTTATCATAACGCCCCTTACTATTCAGTCGCCCAATCTGCGACTTTGGTTTATCCTGAGTCTTTGGTCTATCAGCGCCTTTATTATCGTACCGCCCCTGCGGCCTCGCCGCCATTGTTGAGTCTGTTTTCGTCCTGGCGCCTTGGCCGGCGCCGGCCTGAACGGGTCGTTCAAACGGTTTCTGTCTTGCCTCTGGCTGACCGGCCGGTCTGGCACCTCGCTCATTCCATCGCTGTGGTCTAGCACCCGGGGAACCGGTTGCACCAGCCGGTCTGGGCGCTCCCTGCTGTCTATTGTCGACAGACCGGCCCGGCCCTGTTTTGTGGCGATCATAACGGGGGGCCGGATTTTTATCTTGAGGAGGCCGGTTTTGCTGTTGTTTACCCTGCATTGGGCGCTCCTGGCGGCCGCCTTCCATTTGCGGCCGTCTGTTTTGCATGCGATCTTGTGAAGACTTTTCCGGACGCCCGCCATCGGGTCTACCACCCTGTGGCTGGGTTGGCTGAAACCTGTTTTGTTGAGGACTGTCGAATGCTTGACGATCCCTATGCCCTTCAACAGCTTTACCTCTTACACCCTGGTTATTTTTTTGCTGACCCTCAATTCTTCTTTGCAAAGTTTTTTCTCCCGGCACCGGTTTTTCTTCGAAACGCCTGTCCGGTGGACGGGAAGGAACACGGTCAACTAAGCCAGGACCACGGTAATAGTTAGCCTCCGGGGCCTTGCCGCCTTTTTTTTGCTCAATCTGCTGCCCTCCCGTTTTCCGGGTCTTTCTAAAATCTGCAGCTAAAGACTCGCTCTTGTTCTCCACCTTTTGCTTCTGAGATACGGCAGGTGCCGGCTCGAGCACTGTTTTCCCAACCTCTGGAGTTTCTTTTTTGTATAACTTCAGTAAACGTTCAACATCATTATCCTCCAGCGCGCTCATATGAGATTTAACGTTTACTCCCATACCGCTCAATTTATTAATTATTTCCCTGCTTTCTATGTTAAGTTCTTTTGCTATTTCATGCACCCGTTTTTTCACCATATGCTCACCTCCATGATATATATCTTGTACGAACTACATCTCCCCTTTCAACTATCAAATGTTTACCGAGACAGGGATACTTTACGGATACTCACCCGTTTCCAACTCCGCACAACAATAAATAATGCTAGAATCTTTTATATCCACTTAATGGCCGCTAACTTTCATTAATTCCTTTGCCAGGGCGTCAAAAACTTCGGAGGATATTGGGCTTTTCAAAGCCTTTTCAAGTTTCTTCCCCTTAACTGCTTTTTTAAAACAATCTTCACCAGGACAGATATAAGCGCCACGTCCGGAGCGTTTTCCAGTAAGATCAATCTCAATTGTATCATCAGGTGTACGCACCAGCCGGATCAACTTTCTTTTAGGTTTCATTTCCTGGCAACCGACACACATCCTTTGGGGTATTTTTTTTACCCTAGGCACCGCCCCTACCTCCTATTTATACTATTCATCCGGACTTTTGTAAACTTCACCGCATTCCTCAGAATATATTTCCTGCATTTGTGACTCACTCTTAATATCTATCTTCCAGCTGGTCAGTTTTGCCGCCAGACGCGCATTCTGTCCTTCTTTGCCGATTGCCAAGGATAGTTGGTAATCCGGTACAATTACCCTGGCTATTTTTTCCTCATCCCATACTTCAACAGCCATCACTTTTGCCGGACTTAGGGAACTGGCAACAAACTTTGACGGGTCCGGGTTCCATTTAATAATATCAACCTTCTCACCATTCAGTTCATTGACAATGTTCTGAACTCTCATCCCCTTTGGACCGACACAAGCCCCCACCGGGTCGACATTCTCATCTTTTGAATATACAGCTATCTTCGAGCGGGCACCCGCTTCACGCGCAATCGCTTTAAGCTCCACAATACCTTCCTGCAATTCAGGAACCTCCAATTCGAAAAGGCGCTTCAATAAACCGGGATGGGTACGTGAAACCATGATTTGAGGCCCTTTGGTTGTTTTTCTCACCTCGACGATATACACCTTGATTCTTTCACCGTGCCGGTAATCTTCACCCGGCATCTGCTCTGAAGGCATTAAGATAGCTTCCGTTTTACCCAGCTCAATCAATACATTTTTTTGTTCAAACCGCTGCACTGTGCCTGTGACTATTTCTCCCTCGCGATTTACGAACTCCTCAAAAACAATATTTCTTTCCGCCTCGCGAATTCGTTGCACTACCACCTGCTTCGCTGTTTGTGCGGCTATGCGGCCAAAATTTCTCGGGGTAACTTCAGCCTCAACAATATCGCCCACCTGATAATTGGGGTTTATTCTTTGCGCTTCCTCCAAATCAATCTCCAGACGCGGGTCTTCCACCGACTCTGTTACCGAGCGCTGGGTATAAACTTTAAAATCTCCGGTCTCGCGCTCAATATGGATCCGGGCATTTTGCAGAGAGCCAAAATTCCGTTTATAGGCAGATTGCAAAGCCGCTTCAATAGCTTCCAGCAAAACATCTACCGCGATGCCCTTCTCCTTCTCCAAATCTCTTAAGGCCTCTAAAAATTCTATATTCATCCTACTTCCCCCCCCTCAAGCTCAAAGTACCCCTGCCAGCCGCGCCGATGCAATCTGTTCCAAGGGAATAAATAATTCCGCGCCATCCATATCAATCACCACGTCGCCCATGCGTGTGCCCGCAAGACGGCCGCTAAACTTCTTCCGGCCGTTAATAGGTGCAAAAGTGGCAATAACAATATTTCTCCCCCTAAACCGGGTATAATCTTCAACCTTTTTTATAAGTCTATCAATACCGGGTGAAGACACCTCCAATGTATAAGAATGCGAAATTGGCACCTTTTCATCAAGCAACCTGTCGATTCTCTCGGAAACAAAACGGCAATCCTCGTGGCTGATTCCCTCAGGTTTATCAATAAAAATTCGCAGATACCAACGGCCGCCTTCTTTTAAGAACTCAACATCCACCAGTTCCAGATCAGCCTCCTGAACGATTGGTAAAGCTATCTGTTCGACCAGTTTCACAACTTGAAGACTCGCCACCAGAAACCCTCCTAATTATCCACTGTTTGCGAATATAACCTTTGACTGCGTGATAAGACGAAAGAGTGGGAATTACCCACTCTTTGAAAAGACCAAAAAATAATACGTTGCTGACGCACTGTTACCGGTACTACTATATCATAAAAGACATTTGTTGACAAGGGCTATCTTTTTAGGCTGTTTGCAACAGCCTCCTCCATAATACTAACGGCGTCACTCGCCGCCCTAGGTTTACCTAGGGTGATGGCGGACCGGGTCATTATTTCCAGGCGGCCGGCATCTTGCAAGTACGATTTAACCTGTCCGGCCAGATTCCTTTCGTCAACCCTCAACCCTGCCCCCGCCCCCGCCAGGAATTGCGCGTTTCTTTCTTCCTGACCCGGCAGCGGATCAATAATAAATACAGGCAGGCCCATCGCCATTGCCTCCGCGCAAGACAAACCGCCCGGCTTGCCGATCAGCAAGTCCGCCGCCGCCATTAACTCATGGATGTTGTTGACGTAGCCGTAAATCTTTACTGCACAGGACATGTCAGGCGCGAGCTTTACCAGCCTTTCCTTAAGTAGGTCATTAGTACCGGCAACAACCATCAGCTGGCAATCATCAAAAGACTCTCCCAACGTTTTCATGGCAGACTCCAGGTTTCCCATGCCCAGTCCGCCGCCCGCAACTAATATCGACGGGAGTTCAGGATTCAACCCGAGCTTTTCCCGTAATTCCTTCTTATTATATTTCCTTTCGAAAGCCGGATCTATCGGTATCCCGGTAGCCCGCACATTTTCCGGCTTAATCCCGAACGCCGCACATTCAGGCTGTAATTGCTCGTCGCCGATCAGGTAATAATCCACTCCCGGGAATATCCAAAAAGAATGTATGGTAAAATCCGTGATAGCCGCCAAAACAGGTCCCGTAAACATACCTTTCTTTTTCATGTGAGACATAATCCCCACTGGGAAAGGATGCGTGCAAACTATTACTTCCGGTTGAAAATCCTTGATATACTTCACCAGCTTGGGCGCAACCAGCAGGTTTAAGATACGGTTGAATTCGAGCTTACCGCGTCCTGATAAAGGCTGCCCTTTCTCCGCCTGTCGGTACAAGTAACCGTATACAACCGGACTCATTTTCAGAATTTCCATATACGTGCCTAAGACTACTTTTTCCAGAAAAGGACTGGCATAGCGGAAAGTGTCCAGAATGGATACTTCTGTTTCCGGATAAAGGTTACCGGCTGCTTTTTTAATAGCTTCAGCCGCCCGCATATGCCCGTTACCAACGGTAACTGATAAAACAAGTATTTTTTTTAACATAATTACAATTGTCCCAAAAGCTTTATCACAGAACTTTCCACCTTATTAACAGGAATCATCACCACTTCACCGGTTTTACGCACCCGGACCTCGACTTGCTCATTCGCCACAGCCTTCGCCCCGACGGTAATCCGCAAAGGGTAGCCAATCAGGTCAGCGTCCTTGAATTTGACCCCGGCGCGTTCAGGCCGGTCATCAATCACTGTTTCAATCCCCGCCTTAACAAGCCGGTCGTAGGTTTCTTCCGCCATGGCCGTCTGTTTTTCATCCTTGACGCTCACCGGTACGACTACAGCGTGAAACGGCGCTATGGCAACCGGCCAGATAATCCCGTCTTGATCATGGTTTTGCTCAATGGCGGCAGCCATCGTCCGGGTAACGCCAATACCGTAGCAACCCATTATAATCGCCTTTTTTAGGCCGCTCTCATCAAGGTAAGTGGCTCCCAATACCTTGCTATACTTATCCCCCAGCTTAAAAATCTGGCCTACTTCAATCCCCTTTGCCTCTTTCAGCGTCGAACCGCACCGGGGGCAAGGTTCACCGGCCTGCACCATCCTGATATCACTGACGATATCAACGTTAAAATCACGAACCGGGTTAACATTAATCAAATGAGCGTCATCCTTATTTGCCCCGGTAACAGCGTTGGTCAATGCGGAGATTTCCAAATCCGCGATTATTCTTACGCTTTTCAGATTTACCGGCCCGGCAAATCCAACCCGCGCGCCGGTTATGTTCTGTACCGTGGCTGCCCCGGCCAGCTTCAAATGCAAGCAATGCAAAGCGTTTGACAGCTTAATCTCATTGACGTCACGGTCACCTCTGACCAACACCGCGACAACTTCTTTTTCCGTTTCATATAGAAGTGTTTTTATGATCTTTTGCGGCGGCACATGTAAAAAATCAGCGACCTCTTCCACTGTATGGGCGCCGGGAGTCGGCACCTCGGCAAGCTGTTTCAAGTCCTCGCAGGGTTTGGCTGTGACATTGGGCTGCGCGGCCTTTTCCACATTGGCGGCATACCCGCATGCTTCCTTTTCACAAAATAGGATGGTAGCTTCCCCGGAATCGGCCAGTACCATAAACTCATGGGTATCACTGCCTCCAATTGCTCCGGAATCAGCTTCTACTGGTCTAAAGCGCAATCCGCACCGCCGGAATACCTGGGTATAGGCGTCGTGCATTTTTTGATAACTCACCTGCAAACCATGCTCATCCCGGTCGAATGAATAAAGATCTTTCATGATAAACTCCCGGCCGCGCAGCAAACCAAAACGCGGCCGCCGCTCATCCCGGTATTTATTTTGAATCTGGTATAGTAAAAGTGGCAGTTGCTTGTAAGAGCTTACCTCACCCCGCACCAGCGCGGTAATTATTTCTTCATGTGTGGGACCAAGGGCAAAATCCCGGTCATGCCGGTCCTTTAAACGGAAAAGTTCCGGTCCGTACACGTCCCAGCGGCCTGACTCCTGCCACAGCTCTGCGGATTGGATAATCGGCATCTGCAACTCCTGCCCGCCCTGGCGGTCCATTTCCTCCCGGATGATCTGATTAATCTTTTTTAACACACGCAGGGCCAGCGGCAGGTATGTGTATACCCCTGCCGCTTCCCGGCGGATAAAACCGGCCCGCAGTAACAGCTGGTGGCTGACTACTTCCGCTTCCGCAGGCACTTCTCTTAATGTAGGTGCAAATAACTCTGTCGTTCGCATAAAACTCCTCCAGACAGTATTTTCTTTCAAGGAGTCAGAATTCAGAATATTTAAAGACAATAAACCATTCTCTCATTCTGACTCCTGATTCCTGACTCCTGAATATTACAGCAATTCTACCTCTTTCAACAATTCTTCGACAAGCTTTGCTTCTACTACTTTCCGGATAACTTTCCCTTTACGGAAAATAATTCCCACTCCTTTACCGCCGGCAATGCCGATATCAGCCTCCCTGGCCTCGCCCGGGCCGTTAACCATGCATCCCATTACCGCCACTTTTAGCGGCTTGTCCAAGCCTTGAAGTTTTTCCTCCACTTCCTCCGCGATCTTTACCAGTTCGATCTGGGTACGTCCGCATGTGGGACAGGAGATAAGCTCCACACCCCGCTTGCGGATCCCCAGCGACTTTAAGATGTCAAGACCGGCCCTCACTTCGTGGCGGGGATCCCCGGTCAAAGATACTCTAATAGTATCGCCGATGCCTTCATTCAATAATATGCCGATGCCCACAGCGGACTTTATGGTCCCGTAACGGATGGTACCGGCCTCAGTAACCCCGATGTGAAAAGGATAGTCCGTCAAACCCGCCAGCAGGCGGTATGACTCCAGCATCAAAGGGATGTCAGAAGCTTTCAAAGATACTTTAATACTGGTATAATTTAATTCTTCAAGCATTTTTATGTGGCGCACGGCGCTTTCAACCATCGCCGCCGCGGTTACTCCGCCATCCCGCGCAAGCAGTTCTTTTTCCAGCGAGCCGGCGTTTACTCCAATGCGGATAGGCACATTCCTCTCCCTAGCCGCCGCCACCACTTCCTTAAATTTCTCACGCCCGCCGATATTACCCGGGTTTATTCTGAGTCCGTCGACACCCGCTCCGATCGCCGCAAGAGCCAGCCGGTAATCAAAGTGAATATCAGCGATCAGCGGTATATTAATCTCTTTTAGAATAAGAGGCAATGCCTCCGCCGCTTCCCGGTCAGGCACAGCGACCCGGATTATCTGGCAACCTCCGGCCGCCAGTTCATTGATCTGAGAAATGGTGGCGGGAATATCCCTGGTGTCGGTGTTCGTCATGGACTGCACACTTACCGGCGCCCCGCCGCCCACCTGTACCTTGCCGACAAAAACAGGTTTTGTAAGTCTTCTTTTCATCATTATTGCCCCGGCGCCTGGTTGAATATATATAACTGGAGAATATCATTATAAGTAATAACCACCATCAACAGCAGCAGCAGCCCGAGACCTACCAGGTGAATGTAATTTTCTTTTACCGGGTCTACCGGCCGGCCGCCAATCTTTTCCCAGGCCAGAAACAGAATCCGGCTGCCGTCCAGTGCCGGGATCGGAAAGAGGTTAAACAAACCTAAGTTAATACTTAAAAAAGCTGAAAGCTCCAGCAGGAAGAAAAAACCAACCTGCGCCGCCTTGCCAATTTCACTGACCACCCGCACCGGTCCGCCGAGTTCCGCCGGCACTTGCCCGAAAATCATTTTAGCAATGAAGTCAAGGATAGTGACTGTAATCCTTCCAGTCGTCTCTAATCCCAGTGCCAGAGACGGTATCAAACCCATTTTACGGTAGCTGTAAACCGACTTGACGCCAATTTTCCCCTGGCCGTTCTCATCTCTATAAGTATCTATATCATACTGTTTTTCAATACCATCCCGCGATATAGTCACAGCGATTCTTTCTTCCGGTCGCTCACTTATCCTGGTGACAATTTTCTCCCATTCCAAGTATTCTCCGTTAACAGCCACAATTTTATCTCCTGCGACAATACCGGCTTTTTCAGCTGGGGAACCGGGAATGACTGCTTCGATCTCAGTTGTTCCAACCTGTATACCTTGAAACATAAAGACAAAAGCCCACAAAGCCACCGCCAGAATAAAATTCATCAGCGGCCCGGCAAAAATAACAGCGACACGTTGCCCCACGGTTTTTTTATTAAATCCGCGCTCATCATCAGCTTCCTCCTCATTCGGGTCCATCCCGGCCATACGCACGAAACCACCCAGGGGTAATGCCCGCAGGTTGTAGGAAGTTTCCCCTTTAGGGATACCAAACAGCTTCGGCCCAAAGCCCAGGCTGAATTCATGAACCTTTATGCCAACCAGTTTGGCAATACTAAAGTGACCGAACTCGTGGAAAATAACCAGCATGCCAAACACAAATACCGAAGCGATAAAAGTCAGCAACAAACACACCACCTTGCATTATCATTGGAATCAAGCATTCAGAATTCAGCAGTCAGTATCCAGAATATTTCCAGGCGATAAACCATTCACTCATTCTGACTCATGACCACTGAGCGGTTACAAGGTTCTGATTAATGCGGCCCCAGTTTCCCTGGCCCAAGAGTCAGCCTCCATAATTTCTTCCAAACCAGGCTGTTTTGCCGTCAGATGCTTTTCCATCACTTCACCCACGATAAAGGGAATTGCCTGGAAAGGAATTCTTTTTTCCAAAAAAGAATTGACAGCTACCTCGTTGGCGGCATTAAGCACAGCGGGCAAGGTCCCCCCTGTTTTCCCGGCCTCAAAGGCAAGCTTTAAGGAAGGGAACCTCTCTATATCCGGCTCTTCAAAAGTCAATTCTTGCAAACGAGTCAATTTAAGCCTGGAACAACAGCCCGGCAGTCGCTCCGGATAAGTCAGGGCGTACTGTATAGGCAGCCGCATATCCGGCTGCCCCATCTGGGCTATAACCGACCCGTCCGAAAATTCAACTGCTGAATGAATAATGCTCTGAGGATGTATAACCACTTCTATTTGTTCGTAGCTTACCCCAAATAACCATTTTGCTTCAATAATCTCGAGCCCTTTATTCATTAAAGTGGCTGAATCAATAGTAATTTTATTGCCCATTTGCCAGTTTGGATGAGAAAGCGCCATATCAACAGTTACATTATCCAGCTGTTCTTTACTGAAATTACGAAACGGTCCGCCCGAAGCTGTTAAAATAATTTTTTCCACAGCCCCTCGCTCTTGACCGTTAAGACACTGCCAAATCGCTGAATGTTCGCTGTCAACCGGCAACAAAGCCGACTTCTTTTGCGCAGCCAACTCTATAACCAGATGTCCGGCAGCCACCAAGGTTTCCTTGTTAGCCAATGCGACATCCTTGCCTGCGCTAATCGCGGCAATAGTCGGATATATACCAAGCGCCCCGGTAACCGCAACCAGGACGATGTCAGCTTGCGGCAGCATGGCCAGGTTTTCCAGCCCGGACCTTCCCCAGGCCAAATCCGGAATCCCGCTCCAAACGAGCTCATCGCGTAAATTATTAAGCTCTTGTTCTCTTTCCAATACAACGGCATCCGGCCGGAACTCTCTGATTTGCCCGGCAAGGAGCTGCCAGTGCTTACCCGCCGCCAAACCTACTACTTTAAACCGGTCAGGCAACTGACGGATAACTTCAAGTGCCTGCCGGCCAATTGACCCTGTGCTGCCCAGGATAACAACTCTTTTCATGTCAGACTCCAATAATAATATTCAAGTACTCAGAATGCAGTAGTCAGTAATCAGAATTTAAAGATTTCAAAAAACGATAAGCTGTTTTTTTATTCTGACCCCTGAATGCTGACTTCTGACTCCTTAGTAGTTAATATCTGGTGTTCAGTAGTCAGCACTCAGAATAATTCAAAGACAATACACTGTTCTCTTATTCTGGCTACTGGCTACTGAATAAGTTATGCTTATTTTGTTTTGATATTTAAAATGCCCGATTTTAGCGCGGCCTGTACGCCAATAAGCAAGACCGGGCCAAGCACCAAACCCAAAACACCCATCAACTTTAATCCGGCATACATTGCCACTAGAGTCGCTAATGGATGCAAACCAAGACTTGCCGAAACGATTTTTGTTTCAAATATCTGTCTTATCAATACTACTACGGCGTATAAAATTGCCAGTTTGATTCCAAAACCCGTATCACCGGAGGCAAAGGACCATGCTAGCCAGGGCAGGTAAATACCCGCCGGTCCGAGAACAGGGATCAGATCAAAAAAGCCTATCAAAAGCCCCATGGTCAGGGCATATTTTGCGCCGATTATGTACAAACCTGTAATACTAATTATAGCAGTCATAGATATAAGAATGGCTTGAGCACGCAAGTAGCCTAAAAAGGCCGCTGATATTTCCCGCATAACCTCAACAGACTTTTCACCCCACGGTTCCGGAACGAAACGCAGCAATAACTGAACAATCAAATGGCGGTCCCGGGCTAAAAAATATGTGGCCAGCCCGCTCACCAACAAGACAGTGAGAGTGCCGGGTACCAATGAAATATACTGCAGTATTGAATTGACAACCCGAGTGATAAAACCTTCGATGTTCGCGGCAATACTGTTAATATTTTGTTCAAGTGAAGAAGTAACATATGGTGGCAGATTCACATAAAACGTCGTCGCCTTTTCGATTAAATCTTGAAAATAAACCCTTAAATCCGCTGCAATTCCGGGTAGGGAAACTGAAAGCTGAACCAACTCCGCAACAAGTTTCAAGGTTACTACCGTAAAGATAACACCAATTCCCCCAAAGACGATAAGCATGGCAATAAAAGTGGAAACGCCGCGGGGCAGCCTCCCCTTGTGCTGTAAAGCCACAATTATCGGCTCCATAATAATGCTAAAAACCAGCGCGATTATAAACGGCACCAGCACCGGCAATATATACTTAACAGCAATCATAACGATTAACGCAATTATTATCGCATAAATTAGCATAACTAGTTTTTTGGGCATTTACAGGCCACCTCAGCCAATAATAAATAGTCGTACGAAATAATATACCAAAGGAGCGGTAAACAGGGCGCTGTCAAATCGGTCAAGTATGCCGCCATGACCCGGAATTAAAGCGCTGGAGTCTTTCAGGCCGGCCTGCCTTTTAAACGCCGACTCAAGCAAATCACCCACACCGGCGGCAATTCCCAGCATAAAACCTAATAACAGCAGCTTGGGTAAAGGTAAAAACGGATAAACAATTCCAAACAAATAAGCGATAATAACACTTCCCAGAAGACCGCCGGAGGCTCCCTCCAGAGTTTTTTTAGGGCTTATCACCGGAGCGATTCGCTTTCTGCCGAAAGCTTTTCCGATAAAAAAAGCAAAAGTATCGCTGGCCCACGTACAGGCAAACATAAAAATAAGCCAGGTCCCCCCGTCGGGAAGGGTACTAATAAGATAAAAATAGCACATCAAGCCCACATAAAGCGTTCCCATCAGAGTACCCGCAATGTCCAGCAGTGAATAACGCGGGTAAAAAGCCACTATCGCGATAAGCTCCAGGAATAAAATGATAGTAATGGTAGGACCAGGATAGCCGTCATGATAAAGATATGCGCCGCCGAGCAATATTAAACCTCCGGCCTGGGCCAGCCAGAATGACGGTTTTATCCCCAATCGGGAAAGCATCTCCGACATTTCTCTCAACCCGAGAAAAACAATTATTCCAGTTAACAGCAACAATGGTATGCCTGCCTGCCAAACAGCCAGGACAATCAAGGGCACACCCACTAAGGCGCTAATAATTCTCTGCAGGAGCACGGCTTCACCAACCTGTCAGGCTGTTTTATATATGTTAAACATTCTGTTTTAAACCGCCAAAACGGCGCTCCCGCCGCTGATAGTCAACCAGGGCGCACAGCAAGTGATAGCGCCGGAATTCGGGCCATAATGTGGAAGTAAACCAAAATTCGGTATAAGCCATCTGCCATAATAAAAAATTGCTTATCCGGTAATCCCCGGAAGGCCGGATTAAAAGATCGGGCTCAGGCTGGCCGGCAGTATACAAGTGGTCTGAGAGCAAATCCGCGTCAATTTGACTGGCTTTATAACGACCTGTTTCTATACCGGTGGCGATTGCCCGGATGGCGTCGATAATTTCTGTGCGTCCCCCGTAATTCAAGGCGATGTTTAATATAAGCCTGTTATTTTCACAGGTTAATTTCACAGCATCAGCCAGGGCATCCCTGGCCGGTTGCGGCAATTCATTCAACCTGCCGATCGGGTTGACACGCACTCCTTTCTTATTAAGTTCTTTCTTTTCCTTATTAAGATACTCCACCAGTAAATCCATCAGAATAATTACTTCTTCCCGGGGTCTCTTCCAGTTTTCCGTAGAAAACGCATATATAGTCAACACCTGGATTCCCAATTCACAGCACAATTCAACTATATCCCTGAGGGTCTCCGCTCCCGCTCTGTGACCGGCGGTGCGCAGCAGCCCTTGCCTTTGCGCCCAGCGTCCATTTCCATCCATGATAATAGCAATATGCTTGGGCAATCTTTTTTTATCAATAATTTTTAGCAAGTCCTGCACTTCCAGCCCTGATTCATCAGACTCTCTCTTACGCCAAAAGTTGACAATTCGATTAATCATAGCAATAAAGCCCTCCAGAATCGCCGGTTGTACATATTTTACCATATAAACAACCCCCTCGTATAGGTGAGGGGGCTGGTCCATTACTCTTCAATAATAGCTCCAGTAGGACAGGCGTCTATGCAGACACCACAATTCTCACACTTTTCCGGATCGATTTTACAAGCATCATCTTCTTCAATAATTGCCTCATTCGGGCAGGAATCCAAGCATGTACCACATGCCACGCATTCATCAGTTATCTTGTAAGCCACCCTCACTACCTCCTTTCTTTGCATATTCGAAGACTGCAGTCAGCACTACTTCACCTGAAACAACAAAATTATATCGCACAACACGCAGTCTGTCACTAGATATCCACCCTCGAACAGGGCGGGTGATTAAAACATCGACAGCCAGCCCCAGTTCCTTGCAACGTTCAAGAGCATCGTCTAAAGGAAGACCAACGAGATCAAGGCGACCGTTCATCTAAACCTGCATTATCTCCTGTTCTTTTGTTGACAAAAGCTGGTCAATTTCTTTTACAAAACGATCGGTTATTTTCTGGACTTCATCCTGGCGGCGTTTTAATTCATCTTCAGACAACTTGCCCTCTTTTTGCGCCGCTTTAAGTTGTTCATTGGTGTCGCGGCGAATGTTTCGCACCGCCACCCGGCCTTCTTCCGCTTTTTTCTTAATAACCTTCATCAAATCAGCCCGCCTTTCCTGGGTCAGCTGAGGTATGGCAAGCCTGATTACCGTGCCGTCACTGGTAGGCGGAATGCCTAGATCGGATTTCATGATAGACCGCTCAATTTCGGGCAAAGAGTTTTTATCCCATGGCTGAATTACCAGGAGTCTGGCTTCTGGCACTGAAATATTAGCGAGTTGGTTGATAGGTGTCGGTGTACCGTAATAGTTGACCATAACCTTATCCAATAGCGCTGGTGTGGCACGACCTGCCCGCAAAGAGGCAAATTCTTTCTTTACTACCTCAACGGTTTTTTTCATGCTGCTTTCGGATTCACTAACAATCTCTTTTGCCATTAAACTCACCCCCGATATAAGTTCCTATTTTTTCTCCAAGGATCGCTTTTTTTATGTTTCCTTCTTTGTTTAAATTAAAAACAATTAACGGTATCTTGTTATCCATGCACAACGAAGCCGCAGTGGAATCCATAACACCAAGGCCACGGTTGATCATTTCGATATAGGAAAGTTCTTTGAATCTTTTTGCATCCGGGTTTTTCAGCGGGTCAGCATCATAAACGCCGTCCACTTGCTTCGCCATCAAAATAACCTGCGCCTCAATTTCAGCCGCCCGCAAGGCTGCGGTTGTATCGGTGGAAAAATACGGGTTGCCGGTACCAGCGGCAAAAATTACCACTCTGCCTTTCTCCATGTGTCTGATTGCGCGGCGCCTGATATAGGGTTCGGCCACCGCTCTCATTTCGATAGCAGTCTGAGTGCGTGTGTCGACCCCATGCTTTTGCAGAGCGTCTTGCAAGGCAAGGGAATTCATCACCGTAGCCAGCATTCCCATGTAATCAGCCGTTGCCCGGTCCATACCCTTGGCGCTGCCGGCAATCCCGCGCCAGAAATTTCCTGCCCCTACCACCACCGCCAATTGCACCCTGGATTCCATTACTTCTTTAACCTGTCTGGCGATAGTATTCACCACATCAGGATCTATACCATAACCCAAAGAGCCGGCCAGAGCTTCCCCGCTTAGCTTTAATACTATGCGCCAGTACTTCGGTGATACCATACAAGGCAAGCCTCCATTTAACGCATTTATTTGGATAAAAAATCATCCTCTTATAATAAATTATTTTCCTATATTACGTGTAGCTGCCTCAACTTCAGCGGCGAGATCATTCTGCCTTTTCTGAATTCCCTCGCCCAACTCATAGCGGGTAAAACGTCTGATATTAATATTTTCACCAATTTTCGCAATCTTTTCTGTCAGCATTTGTTTAACGGTAATATCCGGATCCTTGATAAAAGGCTGTTCCATTAAACATACTTCTTTATAGTATTTTTCTATACGGCCCGTCACCATTTTGTCAACTATTTTCTCCGGCTTGCCTTCGTTCAGCGCCTGGGCACGCAGTATAGAACGTTCTTTATCCACTATCTCCGCCGGTACGTCCTCCTTATTAACGTATTCGGGCTTTGCGGCAGCAATCTGCATTGCTATCTCCCTGACAAAAGCTTTGAATTCATCAGTTTTAGCCACAAAATCAGTTTCGCAATTCACCTCTACCATTACACCGATTCGTCCGGCTCCATGTATGTAAGATTCAATCAAACCTTCCGCGGCAATCCGGCCGGCTTTCTTTGCTGCGGCCGCCAATCCTTTTTCCCTAAGATAATCGGCAGCTTTTTCAATATCACCATTATTTTCACTAAGGGCTTTTTTACAGTCCATCATCCCCGCTCCGGTGCGCTCCCGCAGTTCTTTAACCAAACTGGCCGATATAGCAGACATAGTAAAGCTCCTCCTTTGTTAACATCTATTCATACTTATATATTATATCCAAAATTACCCTTAAAACATTCAAATAAGAACTTTTATGGAAGAAAGAAGGCAGGGGTTTCCCGAAAAAACAGCCCCCGCCTGGATATAGCTTATTCCGCTAATTGTTCTCCCTGCTTGCCTTCGAGAACAGCCTCCGCCATTTTACCTGTTAAGAGGCGAACCGCCCTGATTGCATCATCGTTTCCCGGGATAATATAATTCACCTCATCAGGGTCGCAGTTGGTATCTACAATGGCCACAATAGGGATGCCCAGCTTGCGCGCTTCCGCAACGGCAATACGCTCTTTGCGGGGGTCTACGACGAACAACGCTCCCGGCAGCCGTCGCATATCTTTAATGCCGCCTAAAAATTTTTGTAATTTTTCCTTCTCATGCATTAATTGGGCTACTTCTTTCTTTGGAAGAACTTCCATTGTCCCGTTTGCTTCCATGTTTTCCAGTTCATGCAGGCGGTCAATCCTGCGTCTGATAGTCTGGAAATTAGTGAGCATACCTCCAAGCCAGCGCTGATTCACATAAAACATACCGCAACGTTCTGCTTCTTCCCGCACCGACTCCTGGGCCTGCTTTTTCGTGCCGACAAAAAGAATAGAATCACCTTCAAGGGAAAGCTGTTTGACAAAATTATAAGCATCTTCCACTTTCTTGACCGTTTTCTGTAAATCTATGATATAGATGCCATTACGATCTGTAAAAATATAAGGAGCCATTTTAGGATTCCAGCGTCTTGTTTGATGTCCGAAGTGAACACCTGCCTCCAATAGCTGCTTCATAGATATTACACCCATCTGATAAACACCTCCCCCCGCTATGGTTTGTTCCTCCGCTGCCTTCATCTCCGGTAAGTCCCTAACCTGGGCACCCTTACCTGAATCCAGTAACGTGTGTAATTCACACTAAGCCGTATTCTACCATAAAAAACACCCCGGTGCAAGCCGGGGCGGCAATATTTTAAACACATCAGGATTACATTCCCTTATTTTTCGCAGTGCTGAGTTTTTCCAGTTCCTCCAATAAGTGTTCATTTAAAACATGGATATATGTGCCTTTCATGCCAAGAGACTTAGATTCGATAACACCCGCACTTTCAAATTTGCGCAAGGCATTTACTATAACAGATCTGGTGATGCCTACCCGATCGGCTATTTTGCTGGCTACCAGCAATCCTTCATCACCGCCGAGCTGCTCGAAAATATTCTGGATGGCGTCCAACTCGGAATATGACAAGGTGGCCAGGGCTATTTGCACAGCCGCGCGACTACGGGCATCCTCCTCAATTTTTTTAGCCCGCGAACGGAGTATTTCCAAAGCTACCACCGTTGCCGCGTACTCCCCTAAAATAAGGTCCTCATCAGTAAAGTGGCTGCCGAATCTAGCCAGTACCAGAGTGCCGAGACGGGAACCAGGTCCGGCGATTGGCACCATAGTAGTGATTTTATTGTTAAAACGACATGGTTGTTTTTGATTAAAAACACATGCGTTGCCAACCTGGCTGAAGTTAGCGGAGGTTTCATTTATTTTCATTAAATTCTCATTATACTCTTCGGGAAACCCACCGCGGCCTTCCACAATCTCTCTCATAATGTCACAAACCCAGCCTTTAAGATAAGAATATCCCAAAACTTTGCCACGCTGATCAAGTATATAAATACTTGCTTCAATATTCTTACTAAGAATACTGGAAACTATATTAAAATCTACAGCGTGTCCTACCGATTTCAAAACCAGTTTATTGATAGCGCGTGTCTTCGCGAGCAAGTTATGCATCCTTGTCGTTATGTCCTCCTTATAAAATATACCGACTCAAATCCTCATTCTTAACCACATCAACCAATTTTTCTACAACTTGTTCACGACCTATTTCAATTATTTTATTACTGAGCTCAGGCGCTTCAAAAGACAGATCTTCCAAAAGCTTTTCCAAGATTGTATGCAAGCGGCGAGCTCCAATATTCTCTGTTTGTTCATTAACAGTATAAGCTATTTTTGCGATTTCTTCAAGTGAATTTTTTGAAAATTTAACCGACAATCCTTCTGTGGCCAATAATTCGGTATACTGCTTAATCAGCGCGTTCCTGGGCTCTGTCAAAATCTGTTGAAAATCCTCACAGGTGAGGTTCTCAAGTTCAACACGGATCGGGAAACGTCCCTGAAGTTCCGGAATCAAATCTGACGGCTTGGAAATATGAAAGGCCCCTGCGGCAATAAATAAAATGTGGTCGGTTTTAACCGGACCGTACTTTGTTACAACAGTTGAGCCTTCAACAATCGGCAGGATATCACGCTGCACTCCGCCTCTGGATACATCCGGGCCATATCCTTCCCGTCCGGCGATTTTATCAATCTCGTCCAGGAAAACGATACCATCTTCTTCTACCCGTCTTATTGATTCTGACGTAACTTCATCCATGTCAATCAATCTTTGTGCTTCCTGCTGCACCAGGATCTTTCTGGCGTCCCCCACGGTTACTTTACGCTTGCGTTTTTTCTTCGGCAAAAAACCACCGAGCATATCCTGAATATTAACACCCATTTCCTCCATGCCCGAACCGGTAAATACCTCCACCATAGGAGGTTTGTTATCCTCGACTTCAATCTGCACGATTTCATTTTCCAGTTGGCCTTTTGCCAGCTTTTCCTTCAACATGTCTCTTTCAAAATCGATCCGTTTGAACTTTTGGTCCTGGGGGGTGTCGCTCTGTTCATTAGGTTTTGCGGCGCCAAAAAGCATTTCCAGAGGATTGCGCGGCGGAGATTCCGGTACCGGATACGGCGCCAGCAGTTCAATTATTTTCTCTTCGGCGATCTTCATAGCTTTACTCTCTACTTCCACCAGTTTATCCTGCTTGACCATTCTGATCGCCGTTTCCACAAGGTCCCTGATCATGCTCTCAACATCCCTGCCGACATATCCTACCTCGGTAAACTTCGTCGCTTCCACTTTGACGAAAGGAGCCTTTACCAGCTTGGCCAGGCGGCGGGCTATTTCGGTCTTGCCAACGCCGGTCGGACCGATCATTAAGATATTTTTCGGGATTACTTCATCCCTGAAATCTTCAGGCAACTTTTTGCGCCGGTAGCGGTTGCGCAAGGCCACGGCAACAGCTTTTTTAGCCTTTCCCTGACCAACGATATATCTGTCAAGTTCTTCAACAATGCGCCGCGGTGTTAGCTCTTCCATTTCTTAACCTCCCATATCGGTCGTCTGATGCCAGATATCTGACGTTAGAATATGACGTTAGAATATTTATAAAACATAATTACTATTCAGGTATTCAGTATGCTTCTAGACGATAAACCATCCCACATTCTGACTCCTGACTCCTAAGTTATTACGAGACACATTATACTTCTTCAACAATGATATTGTCATTGGTATACACACATATTTCCGCGGCTATGGCCAGCGCCTCCCCGGCAACTTCGCCGGCGTTCAGCTGAGTGTGCCTGAGCAGAGCGCGCGCCGCCGCCAACGCGTATGGACCTCCGGAACCGATAGCCGCCACACCGTCGTCAGGTTCGATTACCTCGCCCCCTCCGGATATGATCAACAAATCTTCCTTGCCGGCCACAATCAAAAGCGCTTCCAGACGACGCAAAATCTTATCAGTACGCCACTCCTTCGCCAATTCAACTGCCGCCCGCTGCAAGTTGCCGTGGTATTCCTCCAGCCTCCCCTCGAACTTTTCAAACAAGGTAAAGGCATCCGCAACGGAACCGGCAAATCCGGCCACGACTTTATCTTTATACAGTCGCCTTATTTTCCTGGCTCCTTTTTTCATAACCGTATTCTGGCCGAAAGTAACCTGCCCGTCACCGGCGACTGCTACTTTCCCATCCTTTTTTACCGCAACAATTGTCGTAGCGTGAAACATTGTCATACTCCCTTCACCTTAAGAATCAATAATGCAAGCAACGGTCCGCAAACCGCTAACTCACTCCTCCGCCCGGGGATGGGCTTTTCGATAAACTTGCTTCAATCTCTCACCCGTAACATGTGTATAAATCTGTGTGCTGGACAGGCTGATATGGCCAAGCATTTCCTGAACTGAACGAAGATCCGCCCCGGCGTTCAATAAATGAGTGGCAAAGGAATGGCGGAGCGTGTGCGGGCTTATTTTCCTTTCAATACTGACCTTTTTTACATACTTGTCAACTATTTTACGTACTCCCCGCTCTGATAGCCTTTCACCCCACCGGTTAAGAAAAACAGCACTATTCAAAGATAAGGACGGTATTTTAGCGGCAAACATGGTTTCAGCGTGAGCCTGCTCAGCGCCTTTCGTTTTTCTGCCGGAAGCGATACTCAATAATTGCAGGCGGGCATCCTTTAAGTAACGCGACAGAGCGTTTACCGCCTGCGAGCCTAAAGGCACCAGCCTTTCACGCGCTCTTTTACCCATTACCCGGACGTACCCCGCGCCAAGGTCCAGATCACCTTGATTCAGGGATACCAGTTCGTTAATCCGCAACCCTCCGGCGTACAGGGTCTCCAGGATTGCCCGGTCACGCATCCCCAGCGAATTCCCCGAATCAGGCGCTTCTACCAGCAGTTTTGCCTCATTTTCATACAAAAAACGAGGCAAGCGCTTATCCAAACGAGGGTTGGACAGCTTTGCCACAGGGTTTTCCTCAACTATTTCCTCCCGCTTCAAGTAGCGGTAAAACGACCGCCAGGCCGCCAGGCGCCTGGCAATGGTAGCTCGCGAAAGGCCTTTTTTTTGCGAGTAAGCAAGGAAGCTGCGAAAAATTCGGTGGTCCAGGTCCGCCGGGTGAATAACGCAATCTTTTTTATTAATCTGACGAGAAATAAACTCCAAGCCATGAAACAAGTCTTTCTGGTAGTTTTCCACTGTTTTCGGAGAGGCATTTTTTTCTGTTTTCAAGTAAATTAAAAAGTTGTCAATGTAGCTGTACATGGCAATCCCTTTTTAAACAACGGCTTCTTTGAACTTCTTTATAGATTCCAGCGCTTTTTCGGCAATCAACCGGTAGCGCTCTTTTTTATCCTTGATTTTTGCCTTTTGGCTGAGGAAAAGACCGAAAGTGATATTCATCGGCTGAAAATGAGACGGATCAGCGGTAGTAATGTAATACGCCAATGAACCGTGCGCGCTCTCCCGCGGGAAAGCAACCGGTTCCCTGCCGCTAACCAGCAGCGCCGCGTTTATCCCTGCCATCAAACCGGATGCCGCAGACTCGACATATCCTTCCACACCGGTTATTTGGCCGGCGAAAAAAAGGGACAGTCGTTTTTTACACTGGAAAGTAGGCAACAACAATACCGGGGCGTTAATAAACGTGTTCCTGTGCATCACTCCGAACCTGGCGAATTCCGCGCTTTCAAGCCCGGGAATTAGCCGGAAAACCCGGCTCTGCTCGTTCCATTTCAGAGCGGTCTGGCAACCTACCAGATTAAACAATGTTCCTTCAATATTATCCTGTCTTAATTGTACAACCGCATAAGGTCTCCTGCCTGTGCGCGGGTCAGTCAAGCCGACTGGTTTGAGCGGTCCGTATAAAAGAGTTTCCTGGCCGCGCGCCGCCAAAGCTTCTACAGGCATACATCCTTCAAAATGTTTCTCCTGCTCAAATGCATGCCGCGGCGCCTTCGCGGCATGCACCAGGTCATTCCAAAATATTTCATACTCTTCCTTGTTCATCGGGCAGTTTAAGTAAGCCGCCTCGCCTTTATCATAACGGCTGGAACGAAATATCTTCTCCATATTTAAAGATTCATACGTTACAATTGGAGCGACAGCGTCATAAAAATACAAATACTCTTCTCCGGTATACTCTCTAATGCTCCTTGCCATGGCTTCCGCCGTGAGCGGCCCGGTGGCCAAGATAACCACCCCGTCTTTAGGAATCCGCAGAATCTCTTCACGGTTAATTTCCACCATGGGATGCGCGGACAATTTCTCAGTAACCCGGCCGGCAAAAGTATCGCGGTCAACGGCGAGCGCGCCGCCGGCCGGTACTTTTGTTTCTCCGGCGCACTCCATAATGAGAGAATCGAGCAGGCGCATCTCTTCTTTCAAAAGACCGACCGCGTTTGTCAAAGCAGCCGCGCGCAAGGAATTGCTGCAAACCAGTTCCGCAAAATCCCCCGTGCGATGCACAGGTGTCTGCCTGCCCGGCCTCATTTCATACAGCCTGACTCTTACTCCCCGGTTTGCCAATTGCCAGGCTGCCTCGGCTCCGGCCAGACCTGCTCCGACAACGGTTACCACCCGTTCTTCCATTATTCCTCCCTTGTTTCCTTGAACAGCCGCGTCAATAAATTATACCTTATTGCGACAATATTTCTTTGCCGGTTACTTTGTTTTTCGGGTTTTTCTTCACTCTGCTCTTACCTTTATTACTTGAGACAACCTTATGGCTGCATTTTTCATTTATACAGCGCAGGTTTATTTTGTTCCCGGCCCCTTTTTTTTCAACCATCAAGCCGCCGCAAGCGGGGCACTTTTCTTTCGCTGGCTGATCCCAGATGGTAAAATCACATTCCGGGTAGCGGCTGCAACCGTAGAACTTTCTCCCTTTTTTTGAGCGCCGGGCAACCAGTTCTCCCTCACAGCGCGGGCAGCCAACACCGGTCGGTTCTAACAACGGCCTTGTGCTGCGGCATTCCGGAAAGCCCGGACAGGCTAAAAACTTGCCGTAACGGCCCATTTTGATCACCATATTGCGCCCGCATTGCTCACAAATTTCATCCGTGACTTGGTCTGCCACCTGAACACGGCCAATCTCTTTATCCGCTTTTAGCAGAGTCTGATTAAACGGGGTATAGAACTTGTCAAGAACTTGAACCCAGTTGACCGTGCCTTCTTCAATTCTGTCCAGATCCTCTTCCATACCCGCGGTAAACTCAATGTCAATTATATTTAAAAAATGTTTCTTTAATAAGTCAACCACTGTCGCGCCCAATTCCGTAGGGTAAAGCTGTTTTTTATCCCTAACCACGTAACCTCTCTTAATAACGGTCTCAACAATGGGAGCATAGGTGCTCGGCCTTCCTATGCCTTTTTCCTCCAAGGTCTTCACCAGCGTCGCGTCCGTGTAACGCGGCGGCGGCTGGGTGAAATGTTGTTTTGGCGTTAAGGAACGCGCTTCCACACTTTCCCCTTCGCGCAACTCCGGAAGCAGTTTTTCCTCATCTTTTTCTCCATCATCCCTGCTCTCGGTATAAACTTTCATAAAGCCCGGGAATTTTATTATTGAGCCAGTGGCCCGGAATACATAATCCCCGGCGCTTATTTCAATACTGGTTGTATCAAAAACAGCCGGACTCATCTGGCTGGCCAAAAAACGGGACCAGATCAGTTTGTAGAGCTTATACTGATCATTAGTCAGGAAACTTTTAATTGAGTCCGGCTCCCTGTTAATCGAAGTCGGACGAATAGCCTCATGAGCATCCTGGACCTTGCCTTTTCCCGCTGTTTTTGCAGCATACCTGCCTACATAACTTGCCCCGAACCGTTCACGCAGATAATCATGCGCTTCACCGCGGGCTGTTTCCGACACCCTGGTAGAGTCGGTGCGGATATACGTTACCAGGCCGGAGGTTCCTTCCTTCCCGAGATCAAGCCCCTCATAAAGCTGCTGGGCAATCATCATGGTTTTCCTTGAAGTAAAATTCAGCTTCCGGTACGCCTCTTGCTGAAGGGTGCTTGTGATAAAAGGCGGCGCGGGCCTGCGGTTTTTTTCCTTACGGGCGACTTTAGTTACGGTATAATCCGCGCCTTTAAGGTTTGCCAAGACTTCCCGTACCTTTTCCTCGTTGCCTATTTCAATTTTTTCCCCTAAATAGCGAAACAATCTCCCTTCAAAAGGGGCGTTTCCCGTTTTTATAAAACTACCGGTAAGAGTCCAGTATTCCTCCGGTTCGAAAGATTCTATTTCCTCTTCACGGTCACAAATCAACCTGACGGCCACCGATTGAACCCGTCCCGCACTGAGCCCTTTCTTGACTTTCCGCCATAGCAGCGGACTTAAATTATAGCCTACCAGTCTGTCGAGAATGCGTCTGGCTTGTTGCGCGTTCACCAGATCGGCGTCAATCACCCTGGGATGCGTCACGGCGTTCCGAATGGCTTGCTTGGTTATCTCGTTAAACTCAATACGGCAAGGCTCATTATCAGGTATTTCGAGAATGTTCTGGAGATGCCAGGCAATGGCTTCCCCTTCCCGGTCGGGGTCGGAGGCAATCAACACCTGGTCCGCTTTTTTCTCAGCCGCCCGCAAATCCTTAATAGTATTGCCTTTGCCCCGTATAGTAATATATTTCGGGTTGAATCCGTTTGATATGTCAACCCCAAACTGGCTTTTGGGCAAATCGCGCACATGCCCCATGGAAGCCTTAACCATATATTTTTTACCCAGAAACTTGCTTATCGTTTTTGCTTTTGCCGGGGATTCTACGATTACCAAAGTTTTTGACAAACAACACACCTCATTTTATATCACCTGGCTTTTATTGCCACCTATTATAGCATATTTTTAAAAAACTAATCTATCCCACCAATCTTTTATAACATATTCCGGCCCGTCCGGGTATAAAATTTACCCGGCAACTGCCTGGTCAAACCTTTTATTTCCAGATACATTAAAGCCGCCATAACTTTTTGGGGGACAAGCCCGGACTGGTTAATCAATTCATCCAGGGAAACCGGCTCTAGAGAAAGCAAGCGGTACAGCGCTTCTTCCTCCTTACTCATTTTTACCAAACTTTCACCATCTGAATCCGGGAGTGGAAAAAGTTTATCCATGCCGAGTTCATCAAGGATATCACCAGCGCCTTCAACCAGCCTGGCCCCTTGTTTAATCAAGCGGTGCGGTCCCCGGCTCAGGGGACTGACCACATTCCCCGGCACCGCCATGACATCGCGGCCCTGTTCCAGGGCAAAATCCGCCGTAATCAGGGCGCCGCTTCTCTCACCGGCTTCCACCACCACAGTGCCGAGAGACAAACCGCTGATAATACGGTTGCGGGCCGGGAAATGCCAGGCTTCAGGCGGTGATCCGGGAGGAAACTCACTAATTACGGCTCCTTTTTCCATTATCTGCTCCATAATTCTTTTGTTTTCCCTGGGATAAACTATATCCGGCCCGCAGCCAAGGACGGCAATAGTTCTGCCGCAGCCTGCCAAGGCTCCCTTATGCGCGATGGTATCAATCCCTCTGGCCATACCGCTAACAACAGTTATCCCTACGGCGGCCAAATCCCTTGCCAGCTTTTCCGCCACCAGCTGGCCGTAGGATGAGGGTTTCCGTGCTCCCACCACCGCCACGGCGAGGTCATCGGCGGCTTTCAGGAAACCCCGCACAAAAATTACCGGAGGAGGGTCATAAATTGAAAGCAACTTTCCGGGATAACCGGGTTCGTTGTGGCAAACGAAGGAGATTCCTGCAGATGATAATTTAGCGGCCAGCTCATCAAGCTCCAGCCCGGCTTTGCGCCGGGCCAAGCCGGCCGCTCCTTCAGCACCCACCCCCGGTGCTCCCGCCAACTCTTGAGCGGTTGCCTCCCACGCCGCCTTCACCGAGCCGAAATATTCGATAAGCGACCAAACACGCTTACCCGAACCAGGCAAAAGATACTGCCATCCCAACCAGTATATTCTGTCTTCCAAAAGTTTTCTCCCCCCGGCATTTCTTTCGCCCTTCTTTTCGGGGTAAAGACAACATCTTCCTGCTTTTCGGCAAAATTTTATTTTAGCACGGGTAATTAACAGGTAAAAAGGATGCCAGGAAGCATCCCTTTTCAATTAACACTATACCATGTAAATTAAATTCTCATCTTCTGCTGGCGCCGCCTTGAGCGGCACGGCTGTTTTTTAATGTTATGTCCTAAAACAAAATGTTTTTTGTTTACTGCAATGGTTGTGTAGATGTTGACGAAGCCGGTTGGGCAGCAGAATTTGCCTTGACCTCCACCTGGGATTCACCACAGCCCAACATCGACTGAATTTGTGAAAGCAAATGCGGCGCCATGTCGATTAAACGATCAGCCAGCATATTCCCGTCCACCGGGAGCATTCTCACCTGCCCATTGCCGACGACCAGAAAACCAATTGGTTTTACTGAAACTCCCGCGCCGCTCCCGCCTCCAAAAGCGGGTCCTTGCGCATCTCCTTCACTCTGCTTGGCATCCCGGCCGGATTCAAAATTGCCGCCTCCCGCCACAAAGCCGCAGGCGACACGCGAAACAGGAATGATTACTGTTCCATCCGGCGCCTCGACAGGATCGCCAACAACCGTATTAACATCCACCATTTCTCTGATACTTTCCATGGCCGTTTTCATTAATCCTTCAATAGGATGGTTTTCGGGCATACTGTCCCCCACATTTCTTTTTCTAAATAATCTTTCCTTTAAAAAAAGTAAATATACGACTATTTATACTTCTACATCAACCCCTAATATTCGACAGATGATAACAATATATTTCCTTGACTTGGTTAATTTTACATATTACATTATTAATGTCTTAATAAAAAAACTTCTTATTAGATTTTCTAGTGGATTCTATAGAAATTAAAATTTCCACTCAAAATTAGAAAGAGGTATTAAGTTTGAAACCACACCTAACAGAAGCGGATAAAGGACACAAAAAGGAACCGTAACGAAGTTACAGTAATTGGGGAAGGCATGTGGA